>NZ_WMBF01000006.1:0-56431 GCF_019400875.1 Streptomyces anatolicus
GGCTCGGGCCGCCCGCGGAGGGCGTTGGGGGTGTGGCGGGGGCAGCGGAGACCGGTGAGGTAGAGGCGGACGTGGTCGGTCGAGCGGCAGTGGTGCTGTTCGGCGCCGATCCAGTGGGTGCACTCGGCGGGGCGCCGGTGGCCGTTCATGTGATCGCTCCGCGCCGCCTCAACTGCCGCCAGACGGCGTGGCGTTCGCGGCCGGTGAGGGCGGCGACGACGCCGTGTCGGTTGTCTGGGTGCTTCGCGCCTTCGTGGCGGATGATGTCGCGTAGGCAGGTGCGGTAGACGGGGCAGTCCTGACAGACGGCCTTGGCGGCATCGATGGCCTCGGGAGCCCGGCCGGGGAACATGACCTCGGGCTTGACGTCCGCGCACGCGCCACGCTTGCGCCAGTCGTCGGCGGTGGGGGTGTCGGGGGTGGCGCGCTGGTAGGGGGTGCGGCGAATCATCGGGCGGTCACCGCCTCGCGGTCCGGCCACCGCACCGAATCGAGAGCGCGGCGGTGCGTGTCCGGGACGACGGCGAGCGGGTAGCCGAGCCAGTGCAGGCCCATCGCCATGAGGATGTAGGCGTCGGCCTCGTCGTACTTCGCTTCGCCCTCGGTGGTGATCCCGTACGTCTCGGCCACGGCCTCCCGGAGGATCGCCTTGAGCGCCGTGCCCTTGAGGCGTTTCCCGGTGTCCGTGTCGACGGGCGCTGCGGTGCCGACGGCGTAGATCATGCGCTGGCCAGGCGTCACGACGGCGTACGGGATGCGTCGCTTCCACAGGTCGTGGCGGACCATCCACCGCATTGCGGCGAGCGCGTCGGCTCCCTGGTTGTTGTGCCCGTAGGCGGCGCCCTCGATGACGGCGAACCGTGCGTGACGGATGTGGTCGGCGATACCGGCGAGCTGCTGCTCGAAGCGGGAGTGCTGAGACTGGCCCTTGGCCTTGACGTAGTCCGTCCAGCCTTCGCCTGCGATGCCGCTGATGCCCATGGCGACGTCGAGGCCGATGACCTTGGGGATGTCGGTGGTGGGCCGGGGCCCGGCCGCCGTGGTGGCGGCCGGTGCCTCGGTGTCGAAGAGGGTGGGCGCGGTCACTGAGTCCCCTCGTTGGTCGTGGTGGTGAGGCCGAGGACGTGGAGGAGGTGCGCACGGTCGGCGTCGTCGCGGGCGTTCCGGTCGACGAGCCGGACGGCGGCCTCCGCTTCGGTGGGCGTGGCTCGTCCAGCGCAGAGAGCCGCGACGGCGTCGGCGTCGACCTGTCCCTTCACTGCTCGCTCCCGGTGACGTTCTGGCAGGTCCAGCAGGTGCGGCTACCGTCGCTGTGGATGGCGTGGAACGTCTCGCGCTGCTCGGCGCCACAGAACGCGAACTCGTTGGCCTCGATGTCGCCGTCCGCGATCGCGGCGGTGAGGACCTGCTCGTCGAGGAGCACGGGCGACTCATCGACCGGCGCGGGCAGAGCGCCGGGGCGGTGGCGGCCGGGGCCGCGCAGGAGGTTCCGTACGGCGGCGACGGGGTTCATACGAGCCCTCCGATCTTGTCGGGGCGGCGCTCCTGCCAGCTCGCGCCTGCCTCGACCGCCGGGCTGGTGAGGCCGAGGGCGTCGTCGAGGCGGGCCTGGAGCTGGTCGGCACGACGGGTCTCTGCGGCGAGAGCGACCCGGTAACGGGCGCAGGCTCGAGCCAGGCGGTCGATGCGGTCGGCCATGCCTTCGATGTCTGCGTCGTGAGCCGCCTCGGCGGCGGTCAGACCCTCGATCTGTTCGGTGAGGATCGTGTTGCGGCCCGCGGTGCGGATGGCCGCCGCCCGCTCAGCGGCGGCCTCCTTCTGCGCGGCGTCACGCTCGGCCTCGGCACGCTGGGTGCGCGCGTGCAGCTCGTCGACGAGCCAGTCCCGGCGGCGCCTGATCTTCAGTCCCCACATCAGCGGTCACCTGCCTGACGCGGGGCCGGGATGAGCGGCCACTCGACGCGGACGCCGTCGGCCTGGTGCTCCTTGCCGGGCGTACGCCGGAAATAGTCGGCGAGGCCCTCGGCCTGCTCGCGCGCCCACTCGATCTGCTTCTCGTGCAACAAGTCGAGCGAGGCGCCGCCGATGGCGGACTCCTTCTGCGCGATCCGCCAGACGACCCGGCACGCGGCGAGGGCGTCGGCGTCCGCCGAGTGCGCGCCGTCCAGACGCGCCCCGTAGGTACGGCAGAGGTGTGTGAGGGTCCGTCGGCCCTTGCGGTAGCGGTCGATGTGCTTGTCCAGGACGAGCGGGTCGACGACGCGGAGGCCGGTGCCGACGATGTCGGTGAGGGGTTGTACGCCGTGGCGGCGAGCCTCACGGTCGAGGATCGTCAGGTCGAAGCTGGCGTTCATCGCGACGACCGGGGTTCCGGCGAGGACGACCTTGGCGAGTGCGGCCACCAGCTGCTCGACGACCTCGGCCGCGGGGCGGCCCTCGGCGCGGGCCTGCTCGGTGGTGATGCCGTGGACCTTCGCGGCCTCTTCGGGGATCTCGATGCCGGGGTCGGCGAGCCATGTCGCGGTCTGGACGGGTGCGCCGCCGCCGCACTGGACGACGCAAGCGGTGACGATGCGGTCCTGCTCGACGTCGATGCCGGTGGTCTCCAGGTCGAAGCCAGCCATGCGGCAGAGGTACCAAGTCACTGGCCACCCCCGGCGAAGCGCTCCTGACCGGTCCGGTAGAGGAAAGCCCCGAGGGCCTCCTCGTCGCCGACCTCGTTCACGACCTTCGTGTCGAAGAGACCGGCCTGCTTGATCTCGTAGTTGATCTGCGCCATCCGCTGCCGGGAAGTGCCCAGTTCCAAAATCTCGTCCCGGTACGAGGCCGCCGTACGGGGCGGTGCCTCACCACGTTCGTGGCGGTCGGCGTCCGGATCCTGGTCGTGCGTCGGGGTGAGGCCGAAGCCGAGGAGCAGTGTGCGGAGCGCGACGGACTGCGCCTTCGTCGTCGACTTATCCGCCGTGTCGAGGGCCTCGCCCATCGTCTGGAGGGTGAGCGTGTCACCCATCGGCCCCATGATCGTCCAGGTGACGAGGACGGAGCACTCCCGCATCTTGCCGCCGCTCTTGGTCGACTTCTCCCCGTAGGTGGCTTCGACCTTGGACGACATGACGTTGACGCCGTGCTTCAGCGTCACGGGCCCAAAGACGTTGACGACGGTGTCGACCCCGCGGAAGTTGAACTTCGTGCCGAAGGAGTCGTACTTCTCGCCCTTGGCGATGGCCCGGATTTCCCGGCGGACCCGGAGCCAGGCGACACCGACGGGCACCATCTCCGGATCGTCTTCGCCAGGCTCGTAGTCGGCCATCGGATCCGGCGCCGGAGTGAAGTCCTCGACGGGCGGCGCGTCCTCGGCCGGGCCCACCGCGGGCGCGGTGCGGCCAGCGGCAGCCGCGGCCCGCTCAGCGATCGTGCTCATGCGTTGTGCTCCTCACGGACAGCGCGCGGAATGCTGATCTGGCGATAGGTGCGGTCCTCGACGCAGTCCGCGTACGCGTCCGGCCAGCGCTCGGCGAGCCGGGCGGTGTCGGTCCACTGCTTCGAGCGCTCGTCCAGCGACACGTGGACCCGCTCGAGGACGGTGGCCTGCTCGGCGCTGCCGAGGCCGGCGAGGATGCGGGCCTTCGCCGCCTTCTTCCGCTTCTCGGCCGCCACGTAGTCGTTGTGGGCGTCGAGGTACTCCTCGACGGCCTCCTGCGTGTCGACGTCGCGGGTGATGTCCACGGCCCCGGCCCGGTTGGGGTGGAGGCGGTCGTACAGGTCGAGGAGGACGTCCGGGTCGGCGTCGTGCTCCAGGACGGGCGGTCGCCGGTCGGTGATCTGCTGCCACGCTCGGGCCCCGGCGGCGCGCAGGTCCGCCACGAGATCGGCGTGGTCGGCCACCCTCACGACGAACTGGCGGTAGTCGTTGCCGCCGATGAGTACCGCGGCGTGGATGTGGTCGAAGCCGCAGACGTCGGCCTGCCACAGGGTCTGGACGAGGACGTCGTCGGCGACGCCGCGGCGGAACTGCCCGGCTTTCATCTTGTCGCGGCACTTGATCTCGACGGCACACTTCTCGGCGCCGTCGGCGAGCGGGCACTCCAGGACGCGGCGGTCGAGGGTGCACATCTGCCAGGTGCGTGCGGTGTTCTGGACCAGGCCGACGCGGCGGACCACGCTGCGGTTGCGGCGGGCCCACTCACGGGCGACGGTTTCCTCGAACGCGCGCCCCCAGAGGGCGGGTTCGGAGTCGTCGCTTTCGAGGGGGAGTCCGCCGGTCTTGTCGTGCCAGACGGACAGGGCGTTGCCGTACTTCGAGATGCCGAGGATGGCCGCGACGTCGCTGGAGCCGAGGCCACCGCGGCGGGCGGTGAGCCAGTCGGCGCGGTCGGCGTCGGCGGGGAGGATGAGGCGGCCGGTCGGTGTGACCCGGCGGCCGGCGGCCGGGGTAGTTGCCCCGGCCTGCGCGGTCGTCGTCATCCGGCATCACCGCCCTGACGCGGCTTAACGCCAGCGGCGTGGTGCCACTCGTTGTACTCGTCGGAGACCATGCCGGGCTCGCACCCGTCGACGGCGGCCTGCATGGCGGTCGCTGCGGCAAGGGCGAGCGTCGCGTGGCCCGTCATCAGTTGCGCCAGAGTGCCCGCGTCGCTGGAGTCGGGATGCCGCTTGACGAGGGCGGCCAGGCGCTCGGCCTCGCGGTAGTGCTCGGGTCCGGTCGCCATCAGGCACCGCCCTTCGAGGTCGTGGAGTTGAGGGAGTTGAGGGCGTCGGCCCATGCGTGGTCGGCGGGCCATGCGGCGCCGTACGCGGCCTCGTGACGGGCAGCGATCTCGCGGGCCGCAGCACGTCCGGCGCGGACCTCGCCTCGCTCGATCTGGCCGAGCACTCGCTCGGTGTCGGTCGACGGGCGGACTTTCTGCCCGCCGCGGGGCGGCGACGGATGGAGGGGCGCCGGGTTCTCGGTGCCGCGGTATCGGGCCTCGATGCGCGTGCCGTCGGTGGTGAGGACGATGCGGGCGTCGTACGCTCCGGCGGGCTGGTAGTGGTGGCCGGAGGGTCGGCCTGCTCGCCGGATCATGGAGGCGGTGTTCGTCCCGGTGGCGGGGTTCTGGTAGTCACCGACGAGCTGCCATTGGCCGGGCTTCGCCCGGAGGCGGGCCGCCACGCGGGCGTGGTCGACGCGGGTGTGGCGGGTGATCTGCTCAGACATCGCGGTCCGCCTTCCGCTCGCGGGAGGAATCGAGGGGAGCGGGAGCGAGCCAGGCGGCGACCTTGTCGCGCGCCTCCGCGTCGAAGAACAACGCGACCGGCCGCCCATCGCTGGCGACGGCGCCCACGATGAGGACGGGCGGGTCCTCGGGGGCGGGCTCCACCGCGGTGTCGAAGCGGTCCACGATCAGCGGGTCGGCGTCGGGAGTGGCCGTCGCCGCCTGAGCGGTGGCCTTCTCCCCAGCGAGGCTGCGCAGCGTGCGCGCTGCCTCGCGGACCATCTCGGCTGAGCCGGGGCCGATCCCAGACCCGGTGCCGTAATGCTCGGCGACGCGGGCCTCGGTCTCGTCGGCAATGCGCTCCAGCTCGACGGCGCCCTCGATGAGAGCCTCAGCCCGCAGAAGCGGGGCCGCCGCAGCGAGAACGGCGTCGGCCAGCGACTCGCAAGGCGCCATGAAGGTGGTCGACGGGTGCTGCTCGACCGCGTGGATTGCGGCGTCGCGGGCGCTCATGCGGCACCTGCCTCACGCTGGCCCGGCACTGGACGCGGCGCCGTCAGCACCGCCAGCCTGTCCCGCAGTCGCGCGACCTGCTCCCCGTACACCGGGATCACCCCGTCGTCCGCAACCTCCGCGAGGAGATCGGCGACCCGCTCGTCCCGCTCGTGCGCGGCGTGGGAGTCCGATCCCTGGTGCGCGGCCGACCGGGCCAACTCGGCGATGTACCGCAGGTCGTCGAGGAGACCGTGACCGTCCTCGTCCGCCGCCTGCGCGAGACCGAGGACAACCGCGGTGAGGTAGTGCGACACGTCGATGCCAACCCCAGCCGGGCGGGCGTCCACGTGGATCCGGAAGGGCCCGGTGACGGGCGTGCGGTCGGCGCTCATTCGTCGGCCTCCTCGTCGTACGCGGAGGCGATCTCCAGCGGCGTCACCACATAGCCGGTCGCCGATTCGGCGCCAGGAGAGCGAGGGACACGGAGTCGAACCAGTTCGGCGGCGCCGTCTTCGTCGACGTTCCAGGCCATGGGGGACACGGGGTCGTCGCGAAGCTCGTGCGCCTCGCAGTGCTCGTAGGCCGCTTGGCGGGTGGTGTATAGGCCCATCACGAACGACTCGTGCGATGCCCGGTACACAGTGAGCGGGGGCTCATCGGCTGGCTCGTCCTCGCGGAGGGCCTGCGTCGGCGCCAGCAGCCGCGTCAGCTTGTCCGCCGACCGCTCCACCATCGCGTCGGAGAGCGCCTCGTTCGTCGAATGCCGCTCCGCCTCCAACTCGGCGACCCGAACCCGCAGCGTCTCCAGCTCCCGCTGCCCCGCGAGGTGCGCATCGAGCGTGTCCCGCAACGCCGCGACCGTCTCACCGGCCGGTGACTCCGTGGCCACGCCCACCGGCACAGGCAGGGCATCCCCTGCGTCTTTGATCCCCCGCTCCGCCAGATCCGCCAGCGACGCCATCACGAACTCCGGGGCGCCCACCACGGCGCCGACCATCGCGTACAGAGCACGCCCATCCACCGTGACCGCGCGACGCACCCACGCCACGCCATCCGCAGTGGTAACCGCGACCGGGTCATTCGACGTCGGGGCGCTCATGCCGTCACCGCCGCGCGTACCGTCGTCGCCGGGTCACTGGGGTCCCGCCGGACTGAGCGGCACACCGTGCACTTCCACCCGTCATCCGGCAACGAGAACCACCAGTGGTGCTCCGCCCGGTCCTCAGACACGGGGCACGTATCCGCCACCCACACCGCATGCATGCGGTCCCGGCACGGGATACAGACGACAGCAGCGCCGCGCTCCTCGCCGAGCTTCACGAACCTCACGTCCGGCGGCCCGAGCTTCGTCGGGCACGTTGCGCACCGCTCCGGAACCACCCACCGCAACACCGGGCGGAAGTACCAGAGCTGCACCCGGGTGTCGTGCCAGACGAACGGCACCGCCATGCGGCGGCCGTCATCGGACACGTCCGCGCCGTGCTCTCCGGCGACAAGGCCCAGCGCGTGAGCAGCCTTCGCCTCGCCGAGGTCGTCAGCCAGCCCGCCGCTGAGGACCCAATTGCCGCCGTCCTCGGCGATCTCCCACGAACGAACGTCAGGCAGCCACGAGGGAGTTTCGGTGAGAAGCGCGTCCAGCGCCGCAGCCACAGTCAGGGCGCTCATGCCGCCACCGCCGCTCGGATGAACCCCATGACCTGCTCGCCCATCGGCACCGGCACCGACACCCGCACCGGCACCGACGAACCGTCACTACGCGCGGGAGTGGAGGTGAGGAGCGTCCACAGCTCCAAGCCGTCACCGGCCGAGCTGACGTGGATGGTGCCGCCCTGCTGCTGGAGCCACTCGCCGAGGTCGTCCAGATCCGCGACCGTGACGAACACGGCCTCGGCGCGCGGGATCACCGTCGGCGCGGGGAGGGGCAGGTGGTCG
Organism: Streptomyces anatolicus; assembly: GCF_019400875.1. Lineage (NCBI taxonomy): Bacteria > Bacillati > Actinomycetota > Actinomycetes > Kitasatosporales > Streptomycetaceae > Streptomyces > Streptomyces anatolicus. Next base: position 7,623 of record NZ_WMBF01000006.1, read on the forward strand.
AGCATCGCTTCGACGGCGACGCGGTTGTCACTGATCAGCCCGTACTCGCTGATCCGGGGGAAGGTAGTCTCCGTTTTCACGGTGACCTCATCTCTCTTGGTGGTGAGGCGCCGTAGTCGTGGGGTCGCCGGGCCTGGCAGTCGGGCGGCCCTGCGGCGCTTGATGGGGTGGATCAGGCGGCTTGATCAGCCGCTGGAGGCAGCTCGGCCGCAGTGCGCCGAGCGGGCCTGGCGAAGATGCGGCGCAGGGTGTCAATGACCTCCTGCGGGGGCGCAGGGGCCTCGGCGACGCACTGGTGGATGTGATCGATGACGTCGTCGCCTAGGAGCGCGCGGCGCTCTTCGCGGGTCATGCGGCGACCTCAATGGGCACGCGCTGGATGACCTGTCGAAGGTCAATGTCGTAGGCCTCGACGAGGCGCATGGCCGAGTTCAGGTCAGGCTGCGTCTCGCCGTTCAAGATCCGGTAGACCGAGGACTCGGCGATTCCCGTACGGCGGGAGATCTTGCCGCCGGTGTGGTCACCATGTGCGGCAGCCGCTTCACGCAGCTTTTCAACGTCCAGACGGAACACGTAGTCACCCCCTTCCCGCCTCAGGTGGCAGGCGTCTTCCCTGGTAGCAGGCTGTTCCTTGCTCACGAGGGAGACTCTGCCATGACTCTCCCTCCCGCGCAAGGGAGGTTGCGACGGAGGGTGGTTGAATTTCAAATGCGAACGCTTGTTCGGTATAGGGGTTAGCCTGCATCTATGCAGGTGAGTGGCCTAATGGCGACCCTTGCGTGGGAGGGATTTTCTGGATACTCCCTAACGAGGGAGGTAGGGTTTTGGGTCATGGCAGACACCCCCCTCACCCACGCGCAGCGCTTCGCTGCCGTGGTCGTCCCCGCGGCCAAGCAAGCTGGCTACGTCGGGCACGGCGCACAGGCTCGACTAGCGCGAGATACCGGCATGTCCGAGAGCAGCGTCAGTCGCATGTTCCAGGGCAGAGCTATCCCCGAGTTGAAGTTCCTCGGCCCACTCGCTGAAGCCATCGGCTACAGCCCTGTCGCGCTGCTCGTTGAAAGCGGTCTCATTTCACCGGAGTCCACGCAGTCGCGGTACGAAACCGATCAGTCACAGGTAGGCTGGACGATCACTCCGGAGGACGCAGCAGACCGGCTCGGCATCACCGATGAGGTGGGGCGGCAGATGTTCGCCGCAACCGTTGAGCGTCTCAAGCGTCTAGAAGATGAGGACGCCGGTGATCACACCGACGACACCCGCGGAGGCACAGCAGCGCGAATGTGAGGCGGGGGCGTATATGGCGACAGGCGCAACACAGACAACAGCCGTAGCCGCAGCTGTCACAGCAATAACGGGGATTTCGCTCGCCACCCATGGCGTCGTGCAATCCGATGTGGCGCACACCCTTGGCGGGGTGTGCTTCACCATGATCGCCCTAACGCTCATCATCCTTCTGGCGATCCGACAATGGATCACCGACACTCACGCCGAAAGGGCGAGGCTGGCGGAGGCGACACGAAGCGCCACAGATGAGCACGCCCGCTACATCACCGCGCAGGCCGTCGTCGAGATGGAGCGTCAGCGCCTCACCCGTGACGCCGCAGCGGACCGAGCGCAAACCCTCACCATGCTCGCCGCCGAACGCGCCGCCATGCAGGACGCCTTCGAGGAGCAGCGGGCGCAACTCGTCTCCGACGCGCTGGAGATGGGAGCCAAGATGTTCCGCGACCATGCAGCGAACGACGCAACCCAGCATGGCCACGCCCGAGTATTCGAATTCCCCAAGCAGGAAACCGAGAGGGCCAGGAGCCGCGACGTCCAGTAGCACCCCGCGCTACACAATCCGCCCCGCAGACCGCCTAGTGGCCGGCGCGGACGCCCGTGACGAGGTGTGCGGCCGAAAGCCCGGCTGGCCCACGAACGACAGCGTGATGCGGCCCGGTTCGATACGACGCACCCCCCGCGCCCTCGCCTTGTACAGACGGACCGTGACCACCGCTCGGTACACCGTCCGGCGCTGTGGCACCGTCAGACGCTGCCACAGCGCATCCACGTCCTCGGCACTCAACAGGCGCCGCACGAGCGGCGGTGCAGACGTAACCTCGCCAGCCTCCTCCGCCGCTTCGATCTGGGGGATCAACTGCGCCTCGATTGCTGCGAGCGACGCAATCGACAGAACCGGGCGGCCCTGGGCCGTCATCTGGCCCGCCTTCGCGCGAGCCTCTTCCAACTGCTCGGTCAGAGCCTGGGCCAGCGCGCGTGACGCGGCGGCAGCCTTCTGCTCCGCATCGTTACGGAAGGCCTCGGCAGCGGCCGGGCTGGAAAGCCACTGGACTACTGCCTCTTCGACGTAGGCCTCCAGCGTTTCCTTCCGCATGACGGTGTCGTAGCGCAGGCGGCACGTGTAGTTCAGGTACCCCCGCCCCTTCAGGACCTTCAGGTACGGTTCTTCTTCGCACTCGCCGCAAAGGCCGAGGAATGACAGCTCGTGCTTCACGGACGAGTCGTGTGTCGTGCGCCGCTTCGGGTCATTCACGATCTTCTGCACGTTGTGAAACGTCTGGATGAACCCCTCGTCGTCATTCCCGTTCGAGATCGGTGGCCATGCGGCATCACCGATGATCTCGCCCTGAAACACTCGTTTCCCGATGTACCCCCAGTTCCGCAGCATGCTGGACAAGTGGTCGTAGCGCCACGGGATACCGGGCTCCTGCTCGCCGTCCTCGTTCATGCCGCCGGGGAGTCGGTCTCCCTGTGACTGGAGGTCGTGCAGGATCGAGTACATGCTCTCGCCTGCCTCAACACGCTGAAAAATATCGACAACGACAGAGCCGCGCTCGGGAAGTACGTACTGCTCTACGAGGTCGCCTGTGTCCGGGTCGTAACGACGGCCATACCCCCAGAGGATCCGCCCGTGCGGGGCGCCCTTCTTGGCCTGCGCACGCGTCGTGCGGAGCACACGATCACGGATGCCCTCCGCCTCGTCCTCTGCGGCGATGGCGTCCTGCGCGGTCGCCTTGCGGTCCTCGCGCTTGGAGAGGTCGTAGACCTGGCCGTTGTAGCAAAGGAGGACATTGTTCGCCATGCAGGCGTTGCGGAGCCGGATGTAGGCCTCGATGTCCCGGTAATAGCGGGACGCTTCGAAGGCGACGACAATGCGCCCACGGCCGGCCTCGATGGAATCGATAAGTGCCTCGAAGTCCTTGCGGGCGCGGCGGGCGTGACGGCTCGCGCTGCGGTCGATGTCTTGGTCGAAGACTTCGGCGATCGGCCAGTTGAAGGTGTCGCACATTTCGCGCCCCGTGTTGATCTGATCGGCGACGCTGCGGCCCTTCTTCTTCGGGTCGCGGGAGGCGCGGCCGTAGAGCAGAGCGTGGAACACCGTGTCGGGGAAGACCATGTGCAGGTACTCGGGCGCGATCGGCATGGGTCGAGCGTAGCGACCCATCTGCCTGAGCAACATTGTCCGGAGCGAATATTACTGAAACAGATGGGTTACGTTCAGAGATCTTCGTTGCTCGTGAGCAAGATCGGATCTGTGACCTGCGGTTATGCTACGGCGATCTCGTCAACCACGTGCAGCACGTCGTCGAGTCGGGACTTTAGCCGCTCGACCTGCATCAGCAGTGCGGTGCTCTCCAGTGAAGCGAGATCGGCTGCGCGCACGAGTTCCAGGTCGCGGCGCGCGAAGTCGATGGTGGATGCCTGTGAGGGGGACAGGCGGTAAGCGGGCTGCTCGTGCATGAGGGACTCCTTCGCCTGTCGGGGCGCTGGCGGGCGGGCGCTTGGGGGTTGGCATATGCCGGTGCAGCGTAGGTAATTGAATGCCACATGCAAGGGGATGGACAGAGCGCCACCCGAACGGACGTTTTAATCACAGAGGTCTTGTGATCATGGGCAATTAATGATCCAAAAATGTACGGTCGGCTATACAGACAGTTGATCACTCGGCCGCGAGTGTTGAACGGGTGCCGTCTGCTCCGCCCACGCCCCGCGTCCTCGCCGCCCGACGCGCCGTCGGCGAACGCATCCGAACGGCCCGCATTCACGCGAACCTGACGCAAGAACGCCTCGCCGAACGGGCGGGCATGGAACGCCAGGCGGTCAACCGCATCGAGCAGGGACATTCGTCGCCCGTCCTCGACAACCTGATCCGCATCGCGGACGCTCTCGGCGTACAGCTGCGCGACCTCGTGTAGCGGGGGCCTGCATCACTCGGCCCGTCCACCGCGAGCCTGCGCCCTCGCCGTCTTCAGGGCGGCGCTCTCCTCGGCGCTCGGGCAGCGGCACCGACAGTCCATCTCGCGGGCGAGGATGACGATGCGGGTGCCGTCCACGGCGAGGGTGGTGGTCAGCAGGCAGCCGTGCGGCTCGGTGCCGCCCCCGGTCAGCAGTGCGACGAGGCAGGGCGGGCAGGGCACCGGTTCCAACTCGGCATCTCGGGCGGTGTGGGACACGGCTTCCTCCTCCTCATCGTCTGCGGGTGATGGGCGGCCCGCCCCGTGGGTCGGCAACGGGCGGGCCGCCCTGTCCCGTCCGCGACCCTCCCCAGGGCCCGCGGACGAGGGCCTACACGGACGAGCTGGTGATCGGCTCGCCCGGACACGGACGGGCGGCCACCCCATGGATGAACTCCGCGAGCGGGGGTGGCCGCCCTGTTCCCGCTACGCGGCCGGTGCGACGGAACCACGGCGGGGCTCAGGGGGCAGGTGGCCGGCTGCCCTAACTCCAGTACGGGCTGTTCAGCAGTTGGATCTCGCGCTGCACGATCACCCACGTCTGCTCGGGCGTCCGCCCCAGGGGCGTGCACACATGGCAGATGTACGTGCCCACCGCGCTGCGGATGGCCGGGAGCGGCGGGCCCGTGTGCTGGGTGCACTCCGGGCCGCCCACGAGCGAGCGGCAGTTGTCAGCCGGTGGCGTGCAGGTCGCGGCCAACTCGGCGGACGGCGGGTCAGGCTGTGGCGTCCGCCGCCGCAGCGTCGAGTTCTTCCGCGCTCGCACGGAACTCGTCGAACTCACCCGCGATCACCCCATCGAAGAACTTGCTGATCTCCACCCGGGTCATGAGGAGCACGGGCGACTGCGGGTCTTTGTCGTCGCTGATCGCGACCAGGCGCGTGCCGTCCGGGATGCTGTGGTGCGGGTGCCCTTCGGCGGGCGGCGCCGCGGCGAGGATCACGCAGTCCTTCAGGATCGGGTCGAGGTCGGTCCGGCCGGCCTTGCGCCAGTCGAGGCCGGGCGCGGTGTGGTGCTCGTAGGGGATGGTGGTTCTGCCGTTGGTGAGCGTGCCCATGGGGCGCCTCCTGCATAGTGGGTGGATGGGGCTCCCCCGCGGTGTGCGGGGGATGATCAATCGCCGCTTGCGCGGCGGAAGTGGTGGGTGCCGCGAGGTGAGCGGCGTGTAGGGGCTGAGCCAGGCGGCGCCCCTCGCCAGGGGCACGGCCCGGGGGTCTACCGCTGGGTGCGCCGTACGAACGCGGGCTGCTCCGGGCACTTCTTCTTGTGCCACCAGAGGACGGCGCCGCCCGCCGAGATGGAGGCCTTCTCCATGGACGTGCCGGGGTACTCCTTGGTGATCGGCATGTCACAGCGGCAGCAGAACCGGCCGCCCTCGCTCATTTCGGGCCGCCGGTCTCGCCCGGCGCGGCTGGTGGCTCGCGGTGGGCTTCTAGTGTCCGGCGCAGAATGCGGCCCTTGGGGCAGACGCGGCCCAGCATGTGACATCGGTGGCAGCCGTAGGTGTGCGAGGCGATCATCTGGCGGATCTCCACCTGGTCCGGCTCCGGAGCCTCGGCCCGCGGCGTCATCGCTGCGCCTCCTGGTGGACGCCGAGCCCGAAGCTGATGAGCGCCTCGACGGTCTCGGGCTCGCACAGGTCGCCCTCGAACCGCGGGGGCACCACCCAGTACGTGCCGGGCGGCTCGGTGCGGCCGATCCTCGGTACGCCGAGGTAGCTACCCGCGCCGAGGCAAGGCGCGACAGCCTGGTGCGTCCACGCGCGCTCGGCGCGGGGCCGCATGAGGGCGTAATACGTGCCGCCCATGGCCAGGTTGTCGTAGATGACGGGGCCGTTGAGGGCTCGGCCGAGGAGCACGGCGACCGCCTGCGGGGCCGTCGTACACACTGCCGCGAGCACAAGCCGCTCGGGGAGGCGGGCCACCTCGAACCTCGAGCCGAGCGGGAGTAGGGCGACTCCAGTGTCGCTCCACTCCCGCTGCGCCTGCTCAGGGGCTCGTTGTGCATAGGCGAGCCATGTGGCGATCTGGTTCACGTCTTGTCGCACGATCATCGCGCCCTCACAGTCCGGTGACTTGCCTCACACCGTGACCGTAGGGGCCTTTGCTGGGCACACCCGAGCTGAGAGTTCGGGTGGACTACAGGCTCGTCAGCTACACGAGCCCGATCCGCACCGCCAGCTGCTCGGCCTGCCGGGCATGCATCGCCCGCGCCCGGCGGATCACGGTCAACACCAACTGCCGTGCGAGAGGTGTCCGAGCGAGATCCTCCGGGGCAACGGCCTCCAGGCCGAGCAGGGCCAGCAGCACGGCGGCGTCATCCCGACGCTGGCTGTGGCAGGCGGCGACCTCCAGGCCAAACGTGAACTCTCGCTCCAGCGAGGGCAAGTCGCTCGTGTCGATGGCGTCCGCGGTATGCAGGGCCTCGCCGGTTTCGCCTGCCTCCATGTCGATGGACAGTGCGTGCAAGGCCACGTTGGTCGGCCCGAACACCGTCCAGCCCACATTGCTACTGTCCGGCACCATGCGCGCCGCGGGCGCCGCGTGCTGACGGAGGCGATCACGGGCATCCGACCAGCGACGGCGACGCGCAGCCCCGACCACAGCGACGAGCTGGAGGGCGCCACCCATCGCCGCTCGCTCGGCTTCCGGCATCTGGGTAGCAGCCAGTTGCTCTGCCGCCCGGAGCGAAAGCTCCTCTGCCTCGCCGGGCTGGCCGGCGGCGAGCAGGACGTGGCCCAGATTCCACTGCGCAGCGGCGATACGGAGTGGGTCGTCGGCGTCTTCCGCAGCGCGCATCGCGCGGTCGGCAGCGATGGTGGCGAGGTCAACGCGGCCAGTTCGACGCAGGTAGGACCGGAGCAGACAGTAGAGGTCCGCAGCCGCCCGCAGTACACCGCGGCGCTCCGTTGGATCCGTCCCGGCCCGAACGGCGCGTACGGCGTACTCGGTATCGGCGACCAGGCCGGGCAGCGTTGTGGCCGCGCGGGTGAAGCGGTCGCCATCGGTCTGCCAAGACTGCCATGCGGCCTCGACCCGGCCCCTCAGCTCGGCTGCCGTGGCACGCGTAGGACTGGCGGTCGGTGCGTAGCCCAGGAGCGCTCGCCCCACTGCGGCCTCCGCCGTGTCCGTTGCTTCCTCCGCAGCAGGTGGCTGTTCCGAAAGCAGCGCAGCAGTGGCTACCCCCAACTCCTGCGCGAGCGCGTACAGGATGGGCAATGACGGCACCTTGAGACCACGCTCGATCTGGGAAAGGTAATCCGGAGAAATGCCCACCAGGCCAGCGACCGCATCTTGCCGCCGCCCTCCGCGGTAGTGCCTGATCCGGTCCCCGATTGGGAGATCTGATGCCACCATGCGCCCGCTCCTTGCTCGCTATGCCTGAGCGTAAGGTGCCCGCAAGGCGGGGACACAGGAATGCATCGAGAGAGGGGGCGCCGTGACGAAGCTGGTGCTGTGGGACATCGACCATACGCTGATGGCCACGGGCGGCCTGGGGCGTGAACTGTGGGCTCAGGCCTTCGAGGAGGTGACCGGGGTCGAGATGAGAGAGCAGGCGTCTGTCACCGGGTCGACGGAGCGGGTGATTCTGCGGGAGACCGCGCGCCTGCACGATCTCCCGTACAGCGATGAGCTGTTTGAGTCCTTCGCCCGCGCTCTCGGCGCCGTGCATGTCCGTCGGGCCGCCGAGCTGCGCGAGCGCGGGCACGCGCTGCCCGGAGCCGCTGCTGTCCTCGCTCGTCTCGCAGAACAGGGTGTGCGTCAGACCGTGGTGACGGGCAACGTTCGCCGTGCGGCCGAGGTGAAGCTCGCGGTCTTCGGCCTCGACGACTACCTGCGGCTCGACGAGGGGGCGTACGGAGAGGACGGAGAGGAGCGCCCCGAGCTTCTGCGCGCGGCCATGGCCCGATCCTCCACTCGACGTGAGGACGCAGTGTTCCTGGGGGATACACCAGCGGACGTGGCGGGAGGGCTGGAGGCTGGTGTGCAGATCGTTGCGGTCGCCACCGGGCGCACTTCTGCGGAGGAGCTGCGTGACGCTGGTGCCGACGCAGTGCTCGAAGGACTGACGGACACGGAAAAGGCGCTCGCTGCCATCGTGTAGGCGGTGGCCTGGTCCTGCGCCTGGACATGACGAAAGGGCCCCCTACGCCCGAAGGCGAAGGGGGCCTGCTCATCGGTACTGGCGCCGCTGCGGATCCAGCGCTGCCTGAGGCTTCGGTGGTTCATCGCCTGTCGGATCAGGTTGCGGCGCTCCGTCGCGACGGCAGACGAGCGCGTCCGGGTCGTCGGCCGGTGCCTGGAGGCTGTAGCCGTCCGGGCACGACGGCCCGGCCGGACCACGCTCCCCGTCGGCGCCGTCCTTCCCCGGCGGGCCCGCTGGGCCCTCGGGTCCGGCCGGGCCGGGCTCGCCCTGCGGCCCCGGCGGGCCCGCGGCGCCGTCCGCGCCCGGAGTCCCAGCCTCGCCGTCGGCTCCCGGCTCCCCGCCCGGGCCGGTAACGCCCTTCTTACCCGCGGCGCCGTCCTCCCCGGGCGGGCCCGGCTTCCCGGATTTTCCGGCCGGGCCAGGCTCTCCCCGTTCCCCGCGCTCGCCCTGGGGGCCGCGGGGCCCGGTGATGGACTCGCCGCGGCTGCCGGGAGGGCCCGCCACGGGCTTCCCACCGAGCCTTTGAACCTGCGAAGCCAGGGCGTCCCTCGCCTGGTTGGCGGTGCGCAGGTCGTGGGACAGCTGCGAGGTCTGCCACCAGATGTACGCGACGAGGAGCGCCAGGAGCGTGCCGAGGAGCAGCACGAACGGGTCACGGCGCGGGGGCCGGTGCGCGCTCATCAGGTCGCCCCCCGGTTCGTGTTGTAGAGCTGGATGGCGAGGAGGAGCACCGGCACGATCAGCGAGAAGAAGATCAGGCGGCGGTCCGCGATCCGCTGCCTCTCCTTCTCGGCCAGCTGCTCCTCCAGCTTCACGACCCGGGCCACGAGGACGGTGTGCCGCTCGTCCTGCGCCTCCTGGCCCAGCCGCAAGATCTCGCCGTCCACCTTCTGGCCGACGAGCGCGACGACTCCGTGGATGTCCTCCTTCAGGTCCTGGCGGACGTCCTCCAGGCGGCGGACCAGCTCCCCGGTTGTCCACTGCTCGTCAGCCACGTGTGCGGCCTCCTGTCAGGTCAGATGGAGGTCGGGCGTCGCGGAGAGGTCGGCGTGGCGACGGTCTCGGTCAGGCCGGGGCCGACGGGTCCGCCGCTGGTGACGATCGCGGTCAGGACGGCGGCGAGCGAGGCCAGGCCACCGACGGCGGCCGCGTCGCCCCAGCTGGTGTTGAGCAGGCCGAGGCCGTCGGCGCCGGCGATGCCGAGGACGGCCTGCGCGAAGGTGCGCACCGCGCGCTCCAAAGTGGCCTTCCAGAAGGCGAAAGTGTTCATGGCCATCTCCTTCAGACGGGCTGCGCGAGCGAACGGCAGCCGATGACGGTTCCGGAGGCGTTACGTACCTCGCGGTAGGGGGCGAGCAGGTCGCTTCGCCGGTCGGCCAGCGCGAGCGCGACGACGAGGGAGACGATGTACTGGTAGCCGTCGCGCTTGGGCGGCAGATTCTGGGCGTGCCCGAACTCGACCATCTCGAAGGTGAAGCCGCCGCCCAGTTCGATGGTGGCGAGCCGAGCAGGCGTGGCCTCGGGCTCGATGACCTCCCGCAGGTGAGGTTCGAGGTCGTCGATTCCGTCCTCCCGCTCGTGCGCGTACAGGCGGATCGGGTGCGGGGTGAGGTTGAGGATCACCGTCAGCCCTTCTCCAGCGCGGTGACGCGCTTCTCCAGAGCGGTCAGCCGCTCCTCGGTCGTGGGCTTCGGGGTGGTGGGCGGCTTGGTGTCGCCAGGCGTCCAGCTCGCGGGGTGCTTCAGCCGCTCGGTGACGCGCGCGCGGATGTCCGGCATCGAGACGCCGGGCCCGTGGGGGTCGATCTTTCCGGGCTGCCACTCGGCGTGGCCGATGACGGAGGTGGGACCGCCCTTGCCCCAGCCGTGCGCGCGGCACAGCGCCGCCGAGGCCCGCACGATCGCCTCGACCTGCACTGCGGGCCACGGGTCCTTGCCGTCGCCGAGGTTCTCGCACTCGAAGCCGTAGAAGTGCCGGTTGCCGTCGGTGGACGCCTCGTTGTCGGCGGGCAGCGGCTTCTCGTCGATGACGGCCTGGAGGACGTCCTCGTCGCCGAGGCCCGCGTGGTTGGCACGGCCCCACCCGACGAGGTGCACCTGCCCGTCCTTGGTGATGACGCCGTGGCACAGCGGGCCCGGCAGGGATGAATGCCCGTCCCGGCAGATCTGCACGGTGGCGGCGCTGCCTTTGGTCACGGTGTGGTGGATCATCACGCCATGCACCGGGCCCCAAGCACCTTTGTGGTTCCGGTTGCGGGTGGACCAGCCCGTGACCTCGACGACGCGCACGCCCTCGGCGCGGAGCGCGGCCAGCGCCTTCGCGGCGGACAGCGGCGCGGCCATCAGCGGCCACCTGCCTGCGATGCGGCGTCCGCGCCCGCCTGGTAGAGGGAGCTGGCGGCCACGGTCCACGCGGCCTGAATGTCCTCGCCGAGGTCCTCCCACGGCGGCATCGTGCGGCCGTCATGGGTGAGTCCGCCGGTCACCTCGCCGTACGCGGCGTACGCCCGCTGTCCGAGATCCTGCGGGAGTGGATGCAGAGCCATGAGCCCTCCAGGGCATGAAAAAGGCCCCGGCCAAGGGCGCGGGGCGTGCAGGGGTGGAGCTGTTACTGGATGTCGGTAGCGGTCGTGTTCGGGGTCGTGGACGCGTCGTCGATGCCCGTACCGCCGGAGCCCGACCAGGTCCCTCGGCAGTCGTTGCCGAAGCGATGCACGCCCGTGTTGCCAGAGGCGATGGACAGGCCCCGGACGGCCTTCGTGGCGGGGGTGGAGCCGGGGCGGCACTTGTTGCCCGTCACGGCGATGCCTGCCACGGCCGTGGTGGAGAAGCGGATGGCGTACGAGCTGGAGTTGTTGCGGTTCGCGCCGTCGACGAAGTTGCTGCGGACCTGGATGTCCGTGCCGGGCCCGTTGACGAAGATGCCGGTGTCTCCGGCGTCACGGATCGTGTTGCCGATCAGGTTGGAGTTGTCGGAGGCGACCATCGTGATTCCGTGGTCCCCGGCGGTCCAGATCACGTTGCCGCTGATGACCGTGTTGTTCTGGTTCTCCGTTGAGATCCCTGTGTTGTCGACGTTGGAGATCACGTTGTCCGCAACCGTTGCGCGGGAGACGCGGTTGAGGCGGATCCCGCTCTGATTCCCGCTCGTGCCGTCGATGACGTTGCCGGTGATGGCCAGGTTCAGGATCGTGCCGGACGTCTCGCCCTGGGCCACGATGACGTTGTCGTAGCCGCCGCCGTTGCGGAAGCTGTTGCCCGTGACGGCGATGTTCCGCATGCTCTGGGAGGCGTTGGTCTGGGTGCCGTCCGGGAGCTTGGTGTCCTCCAGGTCTCCCACGATCACGGTGCGGATCCTGACGCCAGAGCCGCAGCTGACGAAGGTGTTCCCGCTGATCGTGACGTCTTCCCAGTTGTACGCGGAGATCGCGAACTGGAGGAGGTTCTCGAAGCTACAGTCACTGATCCGGATGCGGCGGTGCCACTTCGTGATCGTCGCGGAGTGGGAGCCGATACCGCGCGGCCAGGCGGTGGTCCCGGCCGTGCCGCTGTCCCCGAAGTGGCAGGCGGAGATGGTGACGTCCTTCGTCTCCGTGCTGTCGTACGGTCCGAAGCCTCCAAAGACGGCGTTGCTCTTCGCCAGGTCGAGCTGGAGCGCCTCCGAGAAGTCCCTGCCCCCGGGATCGACGTAGCCACGGAAGCGGCAGTTGGTCACCAGCGCGTGGTTCGTGGAGTTCAGCTCGACCGCATGGAAGCCGGGGGTGTCCCTGATCTCCAGGTCCCGGATGACGATGTCCGTGGCGTGACCGATCGAGATGCACATCGCGCTCGCGGTCAGCCCGGCGGTGGTGCCGCGCATGTTCCACAGTCCGCCCTCGATCGTGATGCGGGAGTGACCGGTGTACCCGCCCAGGGACTGGCCCGAGTCGCCGTTGATGAGCATCGTCCCGGCGACGTTGCGGCGGAACTCGGCGCCTTCCATGAGGGTCAGCCTGGTGTTGTTGTAGATCCTCAGGGTCTGGCCGATCAGGTAGACGCCCGGCGGCACGAGGACCTGGGCGCCGCCGAGGTCGCGCGCCAGGTTGAGGGCGAGCTGGATTCCCGGGGCCGCGTTCGTGGACCCAGACGCGTCCGCCCCATAGTTCGTGGCGAGCAGCGAGGCGGACTGCGCCATCGCGCCAAGGCGCCCGGCGGTGACATCCATGCCGGGCAGCCAGTTCACGGGCGTGGTCAACGGGTGCCCTCCTTCACAGTGAGGCGATGGCGGGCCGCGCGAGGCTCACCGCAGTACCGGATGAGTGGGGTTTCACGACGCCGTTCACCGAGCGCACGACGGTCAGCCGCTGCTCGCCGGGGCCCGCAAGGGCGGAGGCCGCGGTCACGCTGACGTGCTCGCCGCCGAGTTGGAGCAGGATTGGCATCTCGGCGGGGTCGGTCGTCCAGGGCAGGCCGGCGCTGACGACGTCCAGCGTCGTCGCGGTGGCCGTCGCCGGGGCGAGCAGCTGGCATCCGTCGGTGTCGGCCTTCGCGGGCTGGTAGACGCCGAGGATGATGCGGAGGTCGTCGATGTAGACGGCGTCCTCGCCGGACGCGGTGCTGTTGTCCTTGGCGTAGCGGAACAGCACGACGCTCTTGCCGGTCACGTCGAGGGTGGTCTTCGTCCACGGGGTGACGCCCTGCGCGCGCAGGACTTGCACGCCGTCGACGAGGACCAGGAGCCGGTCGCCCTGGAACCCCGCTCCGCTCGCCTCGCTGCTCGTGCGGTACCAGAACGAGAACGACGCCGCCCCGGAGGGCAGCGTCAACGTCGCGTCCGAGGTCTGGTTGTTGCTGATCGTGCCCGAGCGCAGTGACGACGTGCCCGAGCGGGCCTGTGCGCTGGTCCGCGTCCACGGCAGGTTGCCGCCAGCCGTGACCGACACCTCGTAGGTGTCGTCCTCGAAGCCCTCGTGGATGACGTTGATCCTCGCGAGGTCCCAGGGGCCGCCCGGCTCGCACGTGAACGTGATCTCCCACGTGCGCGGCAGCAAGACCTCGCTGTAGCCGGTGACGATCAGGTCGACGGGACCGTACGCCGTCCACGGCGGCAAGTTCACGAGCCGGATCACGTCGCCCTCGCGCAGGGCCAGGACGTCGGGGATCAGCTCCGGCCGTCGGTGCAGGAGAACCCGCACTGAGGGGTAGCGGGCGCCGTCGAAGGTGCCCAAGTGCAGCCGCCAGTAGGACTGGTGGACCGGCTGGACGTCGTCGTCGAGATTCAGCGTGACCGACTCGTCGTACAGGCCGATCCCCGCAGGCGGCGGCTGCACCGACAGCGGCCCCTCCTCCAGGACCGCGCGCGCCGAGCTGCCGCCCGTGCGAGTGACGGTGATGTCGTTGCGGGTCGCGGTGTCGTCGTCGACCGGGTCCAGCGGCGGGCTGATCTGCCCGGCCGCGTAGTCGAGGACGAGCGCGGGCTCCTGCGTGTACAGCGAGGAGCGGTCCCGGTAGAGCAGTCCGAGCCGCTCGCGGGACTCCAGGAGCATCCCGCCGTCGGCCTCGGCCGCCTCCTGGAGGAGCGCGAGCAGGGTCTGCGGGCGCTGAGGGCCCACGCGTTCGGTGGCCAGCGGCCCGGCGATGCGGGCCATGGGGATGTTCTCCTCGGTGGCCAGGCGCAGCATCCGCGCCCACGCGGTCTCGCCCGCATACCCGTCGTCGGAGCCGGTGTAGAGCGCGCTGTCGGCGGTAGGCAGCACGGACAGATGTCCGACCGCCCAGCCCTCGGTGAGCGGGCCCCAGTTGGCAGTGAGCGCGGTGACGCGCCCGGGCACGGCAGCCATGGTGTACGTCCCCGCGCCCGCCTCACCGCCCACGTCCTGCCAAGCGAGCTGGAATTCCATGGTGCCGCCGCCGAGGTCGCGGGCCCACAGGCGCATGCGTACCCAGCCGTGGAAGACGTCGCCGCCGATACCGAGCTGCTTGAAGGCGATGTCGGTGCCGCTCGCGTCGTAGCCCCAGAGACGGGCCGTCCCCGCGCGCATGCCCACCACCCAGCGGCGGACGGTGCCGGTGGTCGAGATGCTGATGACCTCGGCGTGCGGGCCCGTGCCGGGCGGTGTCTTGTCGTCGGCGTTGTAGACGAACTCCACCTGCCACTGTCCCGGGTCGGGATGCGCGGGGACGATCGCGGAGAGGGTGGCTGCGGCAGTGAGCCTGGGCAGTGCCTTGGACGAGGGCAAGGTGTCGACAGCCGCGAACTCCACACCCGTCACGGCCGCCGGGCTCACGCCCGGGATCGGCGAGTAGGCGCGGGTCGCCTCCCGCTCCTCCTCCATCGCCCAGTACGCGATCGGATTCCCCGACGGGATCCGGCGCCGCAGCGTCGAGTCGAGAGCCTTCTGCCCCTGCCCGTACCGGCGCAGGATGCCCGCGGCCTCCACCGTCGTCCACACGGCCTGACCGGACGGCACCCACTTCTGCGGCCACCGCGCGATCTCCCCGACAAACCGCTCGATCCTGTCGGCGATCGTCGCGCCCCCGACGAGAGTCCACACGCGGCCGGCCGAGTCGGTGAAGCCGGTCGTCCCCACGGGCTGCGCTGCGAAGTTGGGCGCGGCGACGATCGTGCCGCCGATGCCGGATCGGACCTCGGCGGCGTAGACGCGGCCCTCCAGCGCGCGGCGCGGCGGGCTCGTGGTCAGGTCGCTGGGGGCGATGACGAGCGGGGCGGTGGACGCGTACATCGTGACCGGGTTGTCGGCGACCGAGTCCGTCCCGATCTGCGTCCACGGCCCGGCCAGGGTGGGAGCCCAGTAGTGGCGGACGATGTAGTGCCCGGCGCCGTCGTCGGCGTCCAGCGTGACCCGCAGTGCGGCACGGGGCGGCAGCGCGGGCAGCCTCTCGAAGGAGAAGGGGCCGCTGGTGCCGTCGCGGGTGACGTGCAGGTACAGGGCGCCGTCCTGGAGGCGCAGGTGGTAGGAGCGGTCACCCGGGGCGCCCCACTTCCCGATGAGCATCATGGCGCCGGGCCCGTGCCAGTTGGCGGCGCCTTCCCAGCGGAGGTCGAGGTCGCCGGTGATGTCGAGCGCCGCTGCGTCGGGGGTGGAGGCGTAGCTGGTGGGGTCGCCGTCGAGGTCGAGGAAGTGGTCGCCGCCGGGCAGCCAGATCCTGACGGGGGTGTTGCGGCCGATGAGCCCGTAGTACGGACTCATCGGGTTGCGCGGCGAGTATCGGCCGTCCCGGTTGTCGATCTTCAGCGGGCACGTCGCCGGGTCGGCAGCCGTGCCCGAGTTGCGGATCCCGCGCGCGTGCGTGATCGGGTCGGCGGTCTTCACATCCGCCGTGATGTCCGTCCACACCGTGCCGGTACGGATCTCCACACGCAGGCCGAGCGGATCCTCGGGAAACGCCACGGTCACCTCCCCAGAACGAATTGGACGTTGCCGCCGCGTGCGCCCACCGCGTCGCGCAGCGTGCCGATGACGAGGTCGGAGAAGCCGCTGCCGTCGGAGCGAAGCGTGAAGACCTGCGGTGTGGAGCCGCCCGAACTGGAGGCGCCGCCTCCTGCGGCACCGGCGCCCATGGCCAGGGCGGCCGACGGGGTGGGCGTGCTGACGAGGTTGGCCATCGTCTTGTCGAGGACGCCCGCGTTCTCCTCTGCGCCCATCGCGATGCCGGGCGGGATCCAGTGGCCGATCTCGTCGGCCATCAGCCGCGACGGCGAGCCGATGTCCAGGGCCCTGGCGATGGGGCCGGGGATGATGCTCTTGGCGAAGCTGATCAGCTGGCCCTTCAACCAGCTGCCCATAGATTTGATGCCGTTCCACAGACCGCGCACGACGTCCTTGCCCTTGGAGACAAGCAGGCCTGAGAGGGAGCCGATCGCGCTGGCGATTCGGCGCGGCAGGCCCCGCACCCATCCGAGGAACGCCGAGGCCTGTGCCGCTGCGGCGCTTTTGAAGGCCGTGAACCCCCGGACGGCTGCGGTGCGCAGGGATCCCGCCAGCCCGGCCAGGGCGGCGCCCGCGCGCCCGGGGAGGCCTCGGAGCCAGCCCACCAGGGCGGTGAACTGCTGGACTGCGGCGTCCTTCGCCGCGCCGAACCAGCCCGAGATCAGGCCGGGCAGGCCAGCGAACCAGTTCAGCGCGGTTTTGATCCCGGCGATCGCGATGTCCGTGGCAGTCTTGATGAAGGACCAGGCCGCTGACCAGGCGGTTTGGAACCACGTGGTCTTGGTCGCGATCAGCACAATGATCGCGATCAACGCCGCGATGGCCGCGACCACCCAGAAGATCGGGCTGGCGAACATGGCCGCGTTCAACTGCCACTGCGTCGCCGTCCAGATGGCGTTGCGGGCCGCGACGATCGTCTGCGCGACCGCCCACAACTTCATCGCCACCGTGACCGTGCCGATCGCCACAGCGAGCGCCGTAAGGACGGGAGTCGGCGTGGCGTTGATGATCGCGGCCAGCCACGTCGCGAGCTGCGCCGTCAAGCCGATCAGCGGAGCGATCGCCACCAAGAGCTTGGCGGCAGCGGCCGCCAGCGTGGCGAGCATCTGCCCGCCCTCCTTGGCCATAGCCAGGAAGTCAGCGAAGCCCTCCGACCCCTTGAGCGCGGTGGCCCAGTCGGCGAAGGCCTTCGACATGGCCACGAGGCCGCCCGTCGTCCCCTTCGACGCGGGCGCGAAGGCCGCCAGCAGCCCGCCGAAGCCGACCGCCAGATTCTTGATCACTTCGAGGAAGCGGCGGAGCGCGGGCCCGGCCGCCTCGGCCATGTCCTTGGCCCACTCCTTGAAGCCGGCCGACTTCACGCCCTTGCCGACGTCGTCGAGGAAGTCGCTGATCGCGGATGCCGCGGCCTTCACGAACGGCGTCAGCATCGGGAGCAGGTCCCGCAGGATGCCGATGCCCTTGGTGAACACGGGCATGGTCGTGCTGGACATGGAGTCCGACCAGCCCTGGTAGTCCTTCTTCAGGCCGATGAAGGCCTTCGCCGTCTGCTGTGTCGCAGGCGGCAGCTCGGACATCGCGTCCTTGTACGCCTTCTGCTTCTCCGCCGCGTCCGCCGCCCCGGACGCGACCGCCTTCTGCGCCTCCTCGGCGAGCTTGGAGACCTCGGTGACGGACTCCAGCTGCGGGCCGGCCGCGAGGCTGAACGCCTTAACAGCGAGCCCAGCCGCCGCGCCGGCCGCCGCGAGCCCCATGAGGGCGGTGGTCGCCGCGGCGACCACGGGCAGCCCCACGCCGATGCCAGCCACCGCCGGGCCCACACGCCGCAGAGCGTTCACGGCGGTGCGGGCGCCTGCGCTGATGCGGCTCCCGAACGCGCGCCCGGCCGCATCGCCCTCGGAGACGAACCGGCCGTGGATGTCGCGAAGTCGGCCGTTGACGTCGCGGGTCAGGCCCTCCATCCGCAGGCGCGCGCTGTTCAGACCACGGACGAATCCGGAGTCGTCCGCGCGCAGTCCTGCGACCAGATCGCCGAGGTGGAGGGCCATGAGCGCACCCCCTCGGGGAGATCAGTGTCGAGGAGGGCGCCGCGGCTGCTTGGGCTCAGGCGGGGCGAAGTGCCTGGCCAGGCGGCACTCGGTGGAGAGCAGGCCGAGGATGCGGATGCGCAACCATCGCCAGGTGCGGGCCCGCATGAGGCCGGGGGTGTCGAGGTCGATGCCGTAGATCTCGTGGAGGTCGGCCTCGATGAGGGCCCACTCGTCGAGGAGCAGGCCCCAGGTCAGGTCTTCGCGGCCTTTCGGGCGCGGGCGGTGGCCTTGCGGGTGCTCGTACCACTCGTAGAGCCCCGTGACGGGGTCTTGCTCGCCGCAGCCGATGAGGCCGCTCGGCGTGCTGCCCGGTTCGGGGCTACCCGAGAAGGGTCGCCGTCGGCCTCCCAGTACTTCTCGGCGGCGTCGAGTCCGGCGGTGATCCACATGACGGCGGTCATGGCGACGTGCCGGAATCGGCTCCACCTCAGGCCGACCGACAGCAGGTCGTCGTAGGCGTCGCCGAGGGCCGTCCTGTAGAGGTCGAGTTCCTGCGCGTCGTCGAGGACTTCGGAGTCCATCGGGGTGCCGGAGTCAGCCATGCGCGCGGTCTGCTCCATGAGCGTCTGCACCTTCAGGCCGTCCTCGGCGGGCGGGGAGGGGATGCGGAAGTCGCGTACCTCGCCGCTCGGGAGGCGTACGGGCAGGGTGAGTGCGTCGTCCTGGAACTCCTCCAGGACCTTGAAGTCCCCGGCCATCAGGCGGCCATCGGGTTCGTGATCGGGGTGAGCGGGCCCGTGCCGGTAAATGTCACCTGGACCTGGTCCAAGTCCCTGGCTTCGCCGCCCTGGGGCTCCCAGTTGGGCAGGCCCTTGCCGACGTACGCCTCGGGCAGACCGTTACGGTCGAAGAAGCGGAGGTGCACCTTGGACGGCTCGCCGTAGGCGAAGAAAGCCAGCCGGATCGCCTCGTGCACCGCGCTGTAGGCGGTCGAGTCCGGGGTCGCCTTGCGGTTGAACGTGACCTCGACCTCCCAGTCCTGGCCGGTCTTGGTGTTCTCACCCCACCCGTCGGTGTCGTACGAGGTGTCGTCCTCGTGATTCGGCTCGGCCGTCCACTGGAATTCCGTCACGGCGGGGCAGAGCTGCCAGTCCGGCACGGCCTCGGTGCCCATGTTGATCTCCAGCCGCCACCGGCGGGCCAGAGCGGTCTCGGTCGGCGTCGACATGACGGCCTCCTTCTACTCGTACACGTGGGGGCCCGGCCGGTTCGAGCGGGCGTAGTAGTTGCTGGTCAGCTCTTCGCGGCCGTGCTCGTCCTGGCCCATCGGGGCCTGTGACTGCCGCCAGATCAGCGAGAGCCGGACACCGCCGACGAGCGTGTTCTCGCGCATGTGCAGGAGGTCGCGGACGGCGTCGGCCATGTCGAGGACCTCGCGCGGGTCCGGGCCCGCCCGCATGCGGATCTGCAGGCCGTCGGTGACGTCGGTCTGGCCGGTGTCCTCGACCGGGTACGGGGTGATCGCGTACGCCCGATCCGGGCCTTCAGGCATGCGGTGCAGGAAGATCGCGGTCTCGTCGTCCGCGTACACCCCGGCGGGCCGGTACACGCCGAGGCCAGCACTGTCGAGGAGCTCGGCAAGTCCGTCGAGGATTGAGCTGGTGTGCCCCACAGGCAGCCTCCGGGCATGAGAAAGCCCCCGCCGGGGGCGAGGGCTTGGAGAAGGCGAAGGTGCGGCAGCAGCAGTTACTGCTGAAGGTCTGCGCGCATCTGTCTACGGAGCTCAGCGAAGAGATCGTCCCACCGAACCCGCAGTTCGATGTACGGCTCCTCGGTGCGTACCACTCCCGCCTCCACGACGTCCCGCAGATCACGAAGGGTCCGGAACGCCGCAATGGACGCCTGATCCACCATTTCAGGAGCCAGAAGCGCCACCTGGTATCGCAACTCGTAGGCCCCGCCGGCCTTGAACGCCTCCTGTGCGAGCCGTGCTCGCTCCTCACGAGGCATAGCAGGGGCCCAGGCGGCCATTCGCAATTCGTTTCGAGTACGAGACAGCGCTGCCAGGTATTCCGCGTACGTCTGGCGCTTGATGGCCTGGTCGTTGTCGTGGCGGTTTCGCTTCCAACGCGTCCACTCTGCGGCCAGTGTGGCGCTGACGCCGATGAGCGCTCCGACCCCGGTACTGAGCAGCGATGACCAGTTCATCGCGTGAGCCTACGGCCAGCTCATGAGGCCCGGTCAGGTCAGAGAACGCCAATCCGGATCAGCCGCCACGGAAGAAGCGCCGCAGGGTCACGGCCATCAACTGGAGCATGACCTCACGCTCGTCGTTCATCGCCGACTCCAGGTACTTCGCCTGCCTGCCTGGCAAGTGCTTCCAGGTCAGCTCTTCGTGCTGGCGCACCGCGTACACCGTGTCGTAGCTGATCGCGCCGTTCAGCCCGTCCACATCGACCCGGCCGGACCGTTCGAGGGTGCCCTCCTCCAGCGGCACGCGGGAGTTGGAGACGCCGAGGCCATGCTCCAGGGCCCGTTGCAGGCCCTCCGACGCCAGGCGCCGGCCGCGCGCGGTCCACAGGCGCTGGCCGCGCCAGTCCAGCCGTACGTACTGCGTCACTGGAGCTGCACCTCCAGGTGATCCGGTACCGGCAGGCCGCCGCCGTCCTGCCGCACGGCCGCGATCACCGTCGTACGCCTGCCGTCTGGGAGCCGCACGCGGCTCTTGGCGGGCGCCACCGTCTCCAGCGGCGCCCGGAGAGTCGAGGACGAGGTAACCTCCTCGCCCGCCGGGCTCCGGACGAGCCGGGTCTTCTGCTCCAGCAGGCCCCGCACCTCGACAGCGGGGCCGAACACGTCCCCGACAGAGGAGACGCCGAGGTACGGCTCCACCATGACCGCGTGCCGTTGCAGGAAGCGCGGGAACCTCACGTCGACCACACCACCTGGCACAGGTCCAGCTCGGCGAGAATCTCCAGCGCCTCCGGGACCAACTCCGTGTCCTCGGCCGTGGCAGTCGGCGCCGACTGCCGGGAGAACGACAACCCGCCCGCGCTCACAGATGTCCACGGGCCCGACACGACGTCGTCGCTCTCGTCGGATCCGGCCGCGTCCCGCTTCGCCCACTCCCCAACCTGCGCGCAGGTCGCGTCCCGGAACGCCGCCCGGATGTCGGTGTCGGTCGGGTATCCCGCCGGATCGGTGTCGTACAGCGCTGCCTTCGTGGCGGCCGACACGAGCCGCGAGGCCCGTGCCAGCAGCCTGGCGACGTTCGCCGGGGCGGGCTGCCCGGTGAACGCCTCCAACTCCGCGGTCGTGGCGTACACCCTGCCCACAGCGGCCTCCTACGCGCTCGCGCCGACGATGACGATGTCGTACGTGACGCTCGATCCCGCCCCGGAGTTGGCGACCTTCAGCAGGTCCCCAGTCCCCGCAGTGACCGCGTACGCCGTGGCGTCCGCCTGCCCCGCCATCGCCCCGAACGTCGCACCCGGCCGCAGAGTCACCGTGCCGGTCGCGTTCAGCAGGGTCGCCCACTGGGTCGCCGAGGCTGCCCCGACGATCACGTTGTTCGTGTTCGCGGCGGCCGTGCTGATGTAGATGCCCTTGATCCGGGCGAAGGTGATCGCCGCGCCGAACGCGTCGAGGAGCACCCCCGCCAGGTCGAGATCCTCCGTGCCCGACGCCGCGAGCGTGCGCCGGTCGTGGAACACCCGGTCGGCCTTGCCCGCTGTGGTGCCGTCCGTGAGGGTCACGGCCCGCCGGAACTGCAGCGGGTCCGACACCGTGGTGAGATCCAGGGCCTTGGTCTGGCCGATCGTCGCTGCCATCGACAGCGCACTCGATACAGGCATCACGATCTCCGATCAGGTCGCGATGACGAGCGGCACGTGCCGCTTGTAGGCGGGCGTCACGATCGTCGCCGGGGCCGTTGCGCCGATGCCGGAGCCCGACGTCTGGGCCAGGTTCCCCTCACCCGCCAGCGCTGGCTTCGCTCCGAGCGAGCCGACCAGCGTAGGCACGGTCGAGGCGGCCACCGCGAGCGCCGCGTAGTAGATGCCCGACTTGGTGATGCGC
The DNA here is from genome assembly GCF_019400875.1 of Streptomyces anatolicus. NCBI lineage: Bacteria > Bacillati > Actinomycetota > Actinomycetes > Kitasatosporales > Streptomycetaceae > Streptomyces > Streptomyces anatolicus. The sequence continues at coordinate 29,547 of NZ_WMBF01000006.1, forward strand.
TGCGCCGCCGCCAGCGCGAACACCTTCGCCGTGTCCGCCGCCCACGCCTCGGACGTCTTGTCCGCGGACTGCGCCATCAGCGCACCGGCGCCGTTGTAGAGCGCGGCGATCTGGTTCGTCAGCGTGCCACCGGCGGTACCCGCGCTGATGAACGTCAGGTTGGAGACCAGGTCTCCGTCCTGCAGATAGATCGCGACGGAGCACATGACGCCGGTCGCCGCGGCGGGGACGTCGTCCAGACCCACTCGGGGCAGGTTCGCCCGGTGGAAGGTGACGTCCGGGTCCGGGCGGCCGGCGGAGTTGAGCCAGCCGAGGTCGTTGCGGGGGTTGCCCTTGAACGTGCCGAGGAGCGTCATGCCGACTGTCCCTTCGTGTCGTCCCCGCTCTTCTGCGGCTCGGGGGTGGTCTTGCGCTCGTAGGCGGCGATCTGCCGCCGGTTCTTGCCCGCGGCCTCGGCAGCCTTGACGCGCTGCACCTCGTCGTCGTCCGCGATGTCGAGGTAGGCGATCACCTCGTCCTGGCTGCGCTTCGACGGGTCGAAGTCGACCGGCGTCACCGGCGGCTGCTGCTCCGGCGTGCCGATCCCGAAGCCGACCGACGGCGCGGAGCCGTGGCCGAGGTTGGTCAGCGCCTCGTCAGCCTCGGGATTCGAGGTGGCTTCGGTGTCCTCCTCGGTGGCCTCGTCAGCGGGGAAGATGCCGTAGGCCTGCCGGCGGAAGTACTCGATCGCTGCGCGGCCTTCCTTCGTGGAGTCGTCCACGAAGCCGGTCCCCTTGTTGAAGGAGACGCCGACGGACTCGCCGGTGTAGCTGCGGACGGGGGCCTCGATCCGGAACCTGTTCATGCTGATCACCGCACCTTCACGTTGCGCAGGACACCGCAGGACTTCGTGTTGCGCAGGACAGCCGCAACCGGGCCCATCTCGACCTCGCCGGACTTGACCGCGCCGGGCTGGGTGAAGTCGGGCAGGTAGGTCTCGACGAGCTGCGCGTTCGCCATCGAGGCGCCGTGGAAGGTGTCCAGACCGAGGCTGACGGCGTAGATGTCGGTCAGGCCGGTGATGGTGCCGCCCGCGCCGCCACCGTCGGTGTCCGCCGACCGGATCGGGATGATCGGGGCGGAACCGTCGGCGCGGTCGCCGAGGTCGACGAGGGCCCAGTCGCCGTAGCGCTCGACGAGGACACCGAGGTCGTTGCGCTCCGACGTGAACTGGGACGCGCGCCGGGCCAGGGCCTTGATGCGGGCGATGGACTTGGTGTTGCCGAGGATCGCCTTCACTCCGGGCGGCACGGAGCCGTCCGCGCCGGTGTCACCCGATCCGGTCTGCGAGCCCATGATCCGCGACAGGAAGTCGTCGAACGCGTCGAACGCGCTCATGGCGATGTCCTCGCTGTTGACCGTGGTCGGCGACCAGTCGAGGTAGCCGGTCGCGACGCCTTCGGCGAGCGGCAGGTACTCCGTGGACTGGCCCGTCAGGGCCTTGTCGAGACCGTCGAACCCGGCGTCGTCCACGGCGGTGTCGCCGAGGATGAGTTCCTGCTGGAAGCGGGTGCGCATCGAGGTGAGCTTCTGCGCGAGCTGGAAGCTGATCTCGTTCGAGGCGGCCGGACCGAGCCGGGCCAGCTTCCGGTCGACCGTGAACGCGCCACCCAGCGGATGGAGTTCCACGCTCTTGCGCTCGCGGGTCGCCTGGTTGGGCACGTACTCCTCGTTGAACCGGCGGAACGACACGCTCGACGGGGCGAGGAGCCGGGTGTAGCCGTAGGTCAGGGAGCTGTCGCCCGTGCCCGGGGTCGCGGTGTCGTCCCAGACGAAGTTGTTGAACAGCCAGCTGTTGCGGCGGAGGTTGTCGATGACGGCGAAGTCGATGTCCGCCTGAGTGTTGAGCTGCGCCTGAGCGAGCGTCACGGGCATGGGTTACTCCTGGTGGTGTCAGGTCTGGTAGTGGTTCGCGATCGCCCCGGAGAGCGAGCCGCCGCGCTTCTTCGCGCCGGCTTCGCCGGTGGCGCCGGAGAGATCACCGCCGGACTTCCCGGCGGTCTGCACCGCGAAGGCGGGGTTGTCCTTGACCGCGTCCTTGATCGCGCTGTCGAGGGCGGTCGTGAAGCCCTTCTCGGAGGGGTCGAGCTCGGCCAGCGTGGAGACGAACGAGCGCGAGTCGAGCAGTGCACCCGCGCGGGCCTGAAGCTTGTCGGCGCGCGCCCACACGGCGAGCTCGACGTCCTTCGCGCGGAGTGCCGATTCCTTCTCGGAGATCGTGGTGTCCTTCTGCGCGATGGCCTCGGCGAGCGCCTTCGGGTCCGGCGGGGTGTCGTCGTCCTTCACGAACCCGAGAGCCTTACCGAGCTGCTGGGTGAGCTCCTTGACCGCGTCGTCCGCGGCCTGCTGCTTCGCTGCGGTGCGGGCCTTGCCGGCCTCACCGCGGGCGTAGGCGAGCTCCTTCTCCAGCCTCTTGACCGTGGCCGCCAGGTCGTCGCCGCCCTTGCCGCTCTTGCCCTGGCCGGTGTCCTTGCCGGAGCCGTCTCCCGAGCCGCCGCCGTCCCCGTCGCCGGAGTCGCCGTCACCTCCCGAGCCGTCCCCGTCGCCGTTGCTGGATCCGGAGCCGTCGCCGTCCCCTCCGTCCGCGTACAGGAACGGGGAGAAAGGGCCGGTGCCGTAGGGGTGGGCCCAGCCGGAGCCCGCGAGTCGGGGCAGGGTCTTGCGTCGCATACGCCCTCCAGGGCATGAGTCACCCGCGCCTGGCGGGCATGAGGGTGGGCCGCACCAGGCGGACCCGTGATGTGCAGTGGCCCGCGCCTGGCGGGGCCTTCAGGAGTGACCCGCACCCGGCGGATCGGTTTCCCCAGCCGCACCAGGCGGCTGTAGGTCTGTGGTTCAGCGGGCGCTCGCTACGACAGCAAGGAGTGGCCACACTGGGAACATGTCTCAGATCACGTTCAGCCTCAGCCGGTACGACGGCCCCGCCGTGATCGGCGGCATCCGCTTCGCCCAGGCCTCCCTCCGCGAACAGGCGGACCAGGAAGGAGACGGGGTCATCAAGAGCTGGGAGGGGACAGCAAGCGTCGCCAGGAGCGAGGCATCGGAGGTCACCCCGGAGTGGCTGGAGAGGCCAGGCCCGGTGAAGGTCGGTCTTCCGGAGGGCGGAACCGGCACCGCCCACATCACGGGGGCCGCACTCATCGACGACCGGCTTTGGGAACTCGACCTGGTGGGTGCCGGGCCGTCTCCCATGGCTAACGCGCAGCGCTGATCTGCTCTCGCTGAGGCTTGCGTCGCAGGTCCTCGTGCGCGGCCACGTGCTCACGCATGGCCTTCTGCCACTCCCGGACCTTCACTCCGGCCTTGCGGCGGGCGTCGTCGTCCATCGCCGCGGACTGGACGCGCTTCCAGCGGCGGATGTGTCGCTCGATCTCCCGCTGGCGCTGTGTGTCCTCGTACGTCGTGCCGGGCGTCGCGTGATGCGGCGGCCGCGTCGTCACCCCAGGCAGGTACGCGGCGAGTGAGTGGCGGCAATTCGGGTGGAACAGGCCCTTCGAGCGGGCTTCAACGAGCGACCCGGCCACGTGCACCACGACCGTCCGCTTCGGCGTGAACAGACCGCCAGGCTGCACCGTGTGCTCGGCCACGACCGTGTGCGGGCCCGCCTCACCGGCCAGCTCCAGCACCTCGCCCTCCCACTGCGCGCACAGCGGGCACTCCAGCGGCGCGTCGGAGACGATGACCAGACCCACGCCGATCTCCGCGAGGGCGTCCGTGTGCCCCTCGATCGCCGCTCGCGCGGTCACAGACCGGACGGCCATCTCCGCGTACGACGCCATGCTCCAAGACCGGCCCGCTTTGTCGACAAAGCCGGTGAGGCCCTTCGCGGCAAACTGATCGAGCGCCCGCTGACTCGCCTGGCGTCGCGTCATCCCACCGAGGAGCACCCCGCCGGACACGCGGCCCACGATCGAGCGGAACGCGTCCGTGATCGCGCGGCTGATGCGTACGTACAGCGGGCGCGTGTCCTGCGCGAGGGAGGCGGCGAGCCGATCCGCGGCCGGTGCATTCGGCAGCGTGCGGCGAGCGACCAGCTCGCGCCCGATGTCGAGCGCGCCGAGTTCGGCGACGGCCGCCTGACGGCCGCGGTTGTAGGCGGTGATCAAGGCCTCGCGGACCTTGCCGTCCGTGTCGGCCTGAAGCGCCTCGGCGACAGTCTCGACGGCCGTACGGAGATCACCGATCGCGGCGAGCTTCAGCTCCGCCCACCGCGGCGATTCGAGGTCAGCCTCCAAGGCCTTCGCCAGGCGCTCCAGAAGGGCACCCTCGGCATCCTCGTAGAGCCGAGCGACCTCACTCGCCAGGTCCTCCGCCATCGCTGGGGAAACCGGCATGACCGCCTCCCTCTGCTCCGGTCTTCGCCGGATCGTTGACGGCGCGGCCGGACTCCTTCAGGATCCGGTCGACCTCCTGGCGCTGCGCGGTCTCGTCGAGGTCCGGCCGGGTGAGCGCCACGAGGGTCTGTGTGGACGCGGCCTCGGCACGGCGCAGCAGCTCGGCTGTCTCGGCGAGGGTTTTGATGTCGTCCTGCACCGAGTCCTGGAACTCGACATCAGGCCGGGCGACTTCGACGGCCGGCGCACCCGGGAACATGCCCGAGGCGAGGAGCATGAGCCACGACTCGGCGATGTCCGCGATGCCGGGCACCGCGAGCTCGCTCTTACGGGCCCGGGTGCTCATACTCCGCGCGGCCCGCGCCTTGATCTCCGTGGCCGTCACCGCGGCCCCATCGGAGTCGTCGCCGAAGGTGTTGCCGCTGTACCCGGCATTGCGGATGACTTTGCCTGTCAGCTCCTCGATCGTGGCGCGGTGCTCCTCGTGCCGGATCGCGAACTGATTGAGGGTGATCTCCTGCCGTTCGGTCGGCGGGATGTTCATCGCCGCGTAGACCTCGCGGTCCTCCCACAGGGCCCCGGCCCCGGGCCCGTTGGACTGGAGGTAGCCCGACGGGACGATGATCCGGGACCGGGCCAGGCGGACGTCCCGCATCCACGAGGTGTACGTCTCGTCGATCGCCGACAGGAACGTCTCCGCGCCCTGGAAATCGCTCGTACCGAGTCCGGCAGCGCCGGGGATGTCCTCCCAGTCGGGCGCGTCCATGGTGTTTGGGATGTACGCGGCGAGGATGCGCTTCTCCATGCCGGGCGGGAGCTGCCGAACGGGGAGAAGATCTTTCGTTGCTGCGAAGTCGGTGAGCGCGCGCGGCTTGCCGAGGTTGTCCTCGGTGCCTTCGTAGACGCCGTGCAGGATGAAGCCCGGCTCGTGGCGCTCCAGGTGGCGGACAACCGTCTGGCCGTCGGCTTCCAGGACCGTCCAGAAGGTGACCGCGCGGAGCTTCTCGCCGTGGGCGAACTCGGGGACGGCTGCGTCTGCCCTGACACGGCCGATCCAGGGCATGGGGCTGATGTCGGTGTCCCACACGGTCCGGAGGTACGAACCGCCGAGGGCTGCTCCGGTCTCACCCGCGGCGATCAGGGTGCGCTTGAAGCCGGTATTCAGGAGCTCTTCGAGGGCCTCTTGAGTGGTCGAGTGCTCGACCTTCAGGGAGGGTGGCTCGGAGTACAGGAGGTCGGAAGAGGTGCGGGCGATGTCCCGAGCGAGCGGCATGAGGAGGTTGGCGCGCTTCTCGCCGAGCGGTGTCGGCTCGCCCCAGAACCAGCGGCTCACGCGGCCGACGACACCCCCGCGGTACTGGCTCGGCCGGTTCGCGGGCCCGAAGCGGGCGTTGTCGCGGTGCCGGTTGAGGTAGCGGTAGGCGAGCCGGTCGGGGTTCGCTGCGAGCCAGGCCGACCAGTCCGCCATGTCGGCCCGCACCGCAGGGTGGACGGGCGGCCAGGCGATGCCCTTGTCAGGGAGCGGCATCGGGCACCTCCTCGTCTGCGTGGCTCGGGTTCGTGATCTCGTCGGCGGCGGCACGCATCATCGCGGCCAACTCAGGGCGCCCGTAGGTGAGTGAGCCGATGCCGGTCGCCAGGTCGACGGTGAACTCACCGAGACGGAACTCGGGCTGCTCGCCGACACGCATGTAGACGGGGAACGTGATCTCAGCGGGCATCAGGCCGCTACCTCCAGGGATGTCACCGGCAGCAGGTGCCGCCACTCGTGTGCCGAGCTGTGCAGCCCGTACCGCAGTGCGTCCGCCGAGTGGTCGTCGACCTTCAGCGGCTGGTCGATGCCCTTTGCGGACGCTTTCTCGTCCCACACGTACGAGGGCAGCTCCTGGAGCAGGCCCGTGCACGAGCGGTGGATGGACAGGACGTCCTCGCCGAACGCCGTGGAGACCGACCGGATGCCGTCCTTCACGTCGTTGTTCGCCTTCGCCACACCGGGCATGCCGTCCGCCCACAGCTGCGTCATGAAGCTCGCCGCCGACGGGTCCACGAAGATCCAGGACGGCTGTACGCCCTTCGTGCCGCGGTGCTCGTACGACGCCAGCCAGCGGCGCACGCCCACGCTGTACTGCGCGTCGGTGAGCTGCCTGCGTGCGATCCGTGAGTCGTGCCGGTACTCGCTGGCCACGTACAGCCGGTCGTCGGTACCGATCCCGATGAGCAGGGCGGAGAAGGGGTTCACGGTGCCGTAGTCCAGGCCCACGCACATCCACCGGGCGATGTCCGGCACCAGGTCGACGACGTGCTTCGCCTCGTCGAACGCGTCGTAGATCACGCCCTCGGCCAGGCACCACTCGCCGAGGATGTACCGGCGGAAGAACAGGCCCTGATGGGACCGCCGCAGCGAGGCCACGTAGTCCGCCGGCAGTGAGGGGTTATCGTCCAGCGTGAACGAGAACCGGGCCAGGTCGAGCGCGTCCGGGTCCTGCGTCTCCACGAGCGTCCCGTCACGGCGCAGGTGCAGGCGGGCCCGGTCGAGGTACTGCTTCTTCAGCCAGTGGTTCGGGCCCTCGGGGTTGGTCGTGGCGAACCACTGCGCGCCTGCCACGCTCAGACGCGTCTCTAGCATCTGGAAGAACGTTTCGGGGTACGTCGTCAGCTCGTCGCAGTACGCGCCCGCGAGCGTGAGGCCCTTGATCTTGTCGACGGCCTTCTCGTCGTTCGCCCCCGCCACGTAGATGGTGCGGCCGAAGATCACCACTTCACCGGCGCCCGCGCGGTAGACGCAGCGCTTCTTGCCGACCATCTGCTCGATGACGTCGATGATGTTGCGCTTCAGCGTCCGCTCGGTCTTGCCGACCATGAGCAGCGCGCCCGGCGGGCCGGTGCGGATGTACCGCAGCCACACCATGATCGAGCCGATCGTCTTGCCCGAGCGGACCGCGCCCTCCCACAGGTTCCCGCGCGCGGCCGCCAACTGCGTCGCGCGCAAGGACTTCCCGGCCAGGGGCTTGAACATCGCCGCCCCCTAGCCGCCGATCATTCCCCTCAGCCACTGGTCGACCGCGGCCAGGCCCTCGGTGTCCTCACGCTCCGGCGGGACGAGCTTCAGGGACTTCTCGATGGCGATGCCGGCCGACGCCATGAGGTTCTTCTTCGCGTCCGCGGGCGGCTCGTCTACGTCGTGCTCGGCGTAGGTGTTGTCCTTGCCGCCGATATTGAAGACCTTTGCGGGCTGCCACAGCTGCTCGGTGAGTCGCTCGGCGTCGTCCTGGAGGGCCTCGGCGAGCATGGCGCGGCGGTCGGCGAGTTGGGCGACGCGGTGGCGGGTGGCCTCTTCAGTCATGGTGACGTCGAAGACGAGGCCCTCTTCGCCGCAGATGATCGACACGGTGCGCTGTGCGCGGCCGATGAGGCGGGCGATTTCGTTGCGGCCCTTGCCTTCACCGTGCAGGCGGATGATTTCGGCGCGTTCGGCGTCGGTGACCTTGCGCATGTCCCGGCGTACGGCCATGGCGTCACCTCCTGCGGGCACGAAAAAGGCCCGCACTGGGCGGGCCTGTTGTTTCCGGGCATGCCGGATCTGCGGCTCAGTGTGCGGGAAGATCGCTTCAGGCGCAACTACGGACGTAGTGGCATCCCGCGAAGAGACGCTCTGGAGCCTGCGATCAGCGAATCGTACAGATCCACTCTTTACCCTCCCCGTCAGTGAACCGCTCGCCCGTCCGGGCGCAGGCTTCGCCCTCGTAGTGCCTGACACCTTCGGTGGGTCTGGGACGGGGTTCCGGCTTCGCGCTAGGGCGGACGCTGAGGAAGACCATTACTCCTGCAAGGGCAGTTAGCAGCAGGAGGAAGAAGAACACCCGACGGCGGGTGATTTGGTGATGCGCGACCGTCCGCGACTCCATGCGGCCTGTCTACCCGGCCAACGGCCGTGACATACGTCAGTGCTCGCGCGACGGGTAGCCCCGCCGCGTCACGGGGCCGCAGGGCCTCAGGGCCTCAGGGCCTCAGCGTTAGAGCATCGCTTAGGTGTCCTCCGCGGTGCGGGCCGGGCTGATCGTCGGGCGAGAGGAGTGGTCGAGCAGGCCGTTCTCGCCGTGTGCCCGCCAGCGGACGACAGGCCGGCTCAGGGTCCGGCCGAATGACGAAGGCCCCGCCGGGTTGTTCCGGCGGGGCCACATCGGCTGGCCTGTTACTTCACTTCACCCGTAAAGATTGCCGTCTCCGTCTCAAAGTCCGGCGACACCTCGATTTGTACTGACCTCTCCGACTTCGGAATCGCGCACGCCCACTCCACCGTGAGCGAACGGCCGGCGAGAAGCCGCGTCGACGGCCCCCCGTTCAGGCCGCGCTCCGTGTCGATGACGAGGTCGCCCTCCTTCCCCTCCTCGCCGTACGCGCAGTTCACGGAGAGCGCCGTCGTGTCGACCGTCGACTTCGACCCGTTCTTCACGCGGACCTCGAACTTCAGGTATGGAGTGTTCTCCGGTGCGGCGGTCACGCTCGATGTGCCGCGCGAGAACTTCGCCAGGCTGACCTCGACGTCGTTGTCGTAGGCGACGGTGTCGGTCAGGCCCAGCGTGTCCGAGCCGGTGTCCTCCGGCGCCGGATCCTCGGCCGGTTCACCGTCCTCGTCGGTCGTGGTCACGTCGTCCGTCGTGGCGGACTCCTGGGCGCTGGTGGTGTCCGGCCGCCCGTCATCGCGGCTGTTGACGACGACGATGCCGGTGGCGACCACGGCCGCGATGACGGCGGCTGCCGAGCCGATGATGACCGCGTTGGTGTTGCGCTTCTTCGCCGGCGGAGGCGGCGGGAACGCGGGCGGTGGTGGCGGCATGGTGTTGCTCATGGGTCCCCCCTGCGGTTGTGCGGTGTCTGCGCATGATGCGGCCTTATGTGGTGCTCGCGAAGGTGAAGTGTCTGCTTCGTGACACAAGGGAGGGCCCCGCCGCGTCGGGGGGTGCACGGCGGGGCCCGGGTTCAGGGTGTCACTGCTTCGGCGTGCCGGGGATCGGTTTGTCCGAGTCCTTCACCCAACCACCCTGCGAGCCGCGGTAGTCGGTAGCGTGCTTGTCCGAGTCGGGTACGCGGCTCGGGTCGCGGGTGGGCATGTCCTTGGGCAGTGGCATGGTGGTGCTCCTGTCTCGTGTGATCGGGATGGGAGACCGGGGCGGCCGTCAGCTGCCAGGCGGGGGGCCGCCCCGGGGCTTGGTGTGGTCAGAGGTCGTCGCGCTTGCGCAGCTCTTCCAGCCCCTTGTCGATGGCCCAGTGCGCGGCGTCGCGCTCGGCTTCGGACAGGTCCGCGCGTTCCTTGTGTGCGCTGAGTCGTTCCAGCTCGGCCTTGATGTCGTTGCTCGTCATGCAGTCGTAGCGGTTCATGAGCGGTCCTTTCTCAGCGATAGGAGTGCAGGCGCGCGGCCGCTGCGCGAGCGGCACGGAGCCCGTCGGTCGGGCTCAGCTCCTGCGCGAGGGGCCGACGGTCGGTGTCGAGGTGCGGGGCGTGGTCGTGGGCGATGGCGTCGGCGACTGACTCGTAGAGCAGGGAGTCGGTGGTGTCGCCGTACGGCATCTGCCAGTTGGCGTCTCCGTGGACGGCGAGGCGCGCGGCTGCGTCCGGGTCGAGGGCCGGGTTGGCTTCCATGGCGCGGATGGTGGCGTCGAGGGCCTCGGCGGTCTGCGGGTGGGTGGGCATGGTCATCGGCGATCCATTCGCGGTAGACGTCGGGTAGATGGGCGGGTAGATGGCGGTAGATGGCTCGGTAGACATGCAGGTCAGACGGCGGTAGACGGGGCGATAGACGCCTCCTGGGGCCCAGCCGGGGAAGGGGCCAGATCCTCACGCCGGACGCCCCGCGTGGGCCCCCCGCCGCGCGCCTTGACCTTGGGGTGCACGGGGATGTCCTGAGCCTCCAGACGGGCGCGCAGATCAGCGATCCTCCAGCGGGCCGTCAGGGCGGCCGTTTCGGGGTGTTGCTGGAGGTGTGCCAGGACCGTGCGGAGGTGCACCGCGGAGCCGCCCTCCATCAGCTCCAGGAGCAGGGCGCGGAGGGCCTCCCCGGAGGGAGCCACAGAGGCGTCCCCTGACGGTGCCTCCGGGGGAGCCTCGGTGGGGTCAGCGGGGCGGGTGCGGGCAGCTCTGCGAGCAGCGTGCAGCCACAGTGCGCCGAGGAGCCAGAGCAGCCACGGCAGGGCCCGCACGATCGCCCACAGCACGTAGGCGAGCAACCCGAGGAGGAGCAGGCGGGCGAGCGGGCCGAGGGCGGCCTGCCAGCCAGTGAGGTCCTCGCGGCGGCCGGCGCGCACCCAGCGGGTGAGGGCGTCGGTGCGGCGTCGCAGGATGAGGAGGCTGCCCTCGTACATCCAGGTCTGTGCGGGGAGACGGGCGAGGAGACGGCTGATCACAGCAGGCCCGCCCCTTCGATGCCGTCGACGAGGACGGTTCCGCCCTGGTTGACCAGGTCGGGCACCCAGTTGAGGGCGGAGGCGACGCCTGCGGTCAGGCACAGGCAGACGCCGCAGAAGATCCCGCCAACCATGCGCTTGCGCTCGTCCTTGCCCGCGGAGCGGTAGGCGAAGATCGTGCCGCAGAAGACCAGGAAGACGATCACGGCACCCTCGGGTGTGAGCTGGCCGAGAGCGCCTTGTGTGACGGTGGCCTGCGGCGTCTGGCCGGTGACGCCTTGCACGCCCTTGCCGCCGCCGTTGTTCGCGAGGGTGGGGGCGCATCCGGCGAGCCAGCCGAGGACGCCGCCACCGCACATGGTCGCCAGGGCGCCGAGCAGGGATCCGGTACCGAAAGATTTGAGCTTGGCGGGGTCACGGTCTCCGCGCCACCACGGCCGCAGGTTGGCCCACAGCACGACGAGGACGATGGCGAGTCCGGCGAGGGTCAGTCCGGTGCGGCCGGTCATCGGGTCACCCCCGTGACGGCGGTGACCGGGTCGTACCAGTCCATGACGCCGAGGCCGCCGACGACGGCGGTGACGAGGAGGATGCGGGGCAGGAAACGCTCGGTGCGGTCGAGGAGCAGCGCCACGCCGAGCGCGACGCCTGCGAGGGCGTACGCGGCGCCGGTGGACTCGGTGCTGCGGGCGTCGTGCAACACGGCACCCCACCCGGTCGCCAGGCTGTACCCGTCAGACACCGGCAGCAGAGCGATCCCCGCGGCGACGAGGGACTGCCAGGGCCGCAGCCAGTCCACCAGCCACTGCCAACGGGACGGCTCGGGCTCGACCGGCAGCAGCACGTAGGTGGTCCGCACCTCGATCACGCCGGGCGCCGGGGGCGGCGGGAACAGCGGAGGCGGCGGCATGGGCGCGGCCGGTGGGGCGGGAGGCGGTGGTGGGGTGCGCCAGGGCGGGACCTCGCCGGGCTGCGGCGGCCGGTCGGGCAGTGGTGCGCTGGCGGGGATGATCCGCGTCGGGGTGATGGGCGGCGGCTTGTCGGTCATGGCAGGAGGGCCTCGGTGAGCTGGTGGACGGCGGCGAGGAGGAAGCAGAACGCGGCGACGGTGACCGCGGTGACGCGTACGAGGGGCACGAGCCAGTGCGGCTCACGGCCGCCTCGTGTGGCGATGGCGATGCCCGCGGCGAGGCCGACGGGGGTGAAGCAGACGAGGGCGAGGATCAACCCGCCGATGCCGGTCATGGGGTGGGCCTCTCGGTGAGGGCGTCGCGTACCTGCTCGGCGCGCGGCTGGCCGATGTGGAGTCCGGATTTCAGAGCGCGGATCGAGGCGGGGCGGCCGTCGTGGGTACGCCTGTACTCGGCGTCGAGTACGCGGGCGCGGGCGAGGAGATCCGCAGGTACAGCAGTGCTGCGGGGAGCCTGCGAGCTGGCCTCGCAGGGGTCCTCGATCGGCTCAGGCATGGGCTCGTCGGGTACGCGTGCGTGTACCTCGGTACGGGTGTGCTCGGCGGCGAGTACGAGTTCGGGTGCGCGTACCTCGGGGTGTACCTCGGGCATGTCCGCGAGGTCGAACGTGAGCGTCTGGGCTGGTGGAGGCTCGGGTACGTCGTCGAGTACGGACTCAGGTACGGGGCCCGGTCCGGGGCTCTCCAGCGCGGGCGGCGCGATGGTGTCGGGGATGCCCCACCGGTCCGCGCGCAGGGCCAGACCCGCCTGAGCCTCGGAGACGGGTACGCCGTACTCGGTGCACAGCACGGCGAGTTCGGCCGGACCTGCCTCCGGGTGCGCGCGGTGCACGAGGAGGATCGCCTCGATCGGATCCATCCGCCGCAGCTGCTCGCCGGTCACCCCGAGCGGGGTACGCGGGTACACCTCGGGTACGGGCTGCTGTACCCACGGGGAGATGACGGGTACGGTCCGCAGCTCGCTCGCGCTGCGCCGCCCGGCGAGCTGCTGCATCAGGGCGTGGCGCTGCTCGCCGTCGGTTGCCGCCCCCGAGCGGGCCAGCGCGGCAGCGAGCCGGGCCCTGCCCCACGGGCCGAGCCAGCGGCGCGCACCGAGACGTACGGCGCGCGCGGTCGCGCGGTCGCGGGTGATCTGCTCCGCGGTACGGTTCCGCGTCGCCATCCCCAGGTGCGACAGCAGCCGCTCGCGCAGCTCCCGGCCGATCATCGCGGGCAACCCCGTGGAGAGCGCCTCCGGGCGGACGAGACGGATCTCCAGGCCCATCGCGAGGTGCCAGAGCAGACCGGCCATCACGGGTCCGATGACGGCGCGGACGGTGCCGCCGACGAGGCCGGACTCGGCGTAGCAGGGGATGACGAGGACCGCGGTGATGACCCACATGAGGATGCCCGGGACGCCCGGCGTGCCGGCCTTGTCGTCGGTGGCGGTCGCGGCCTTGTTGGCGCGGGCCATGACGGCACAGGCGAGGAGGGCGAGTTCGGCGGCGGCGAACATGACGGCGCGCTCGCTGAAGTTGCTCATGCCGAGGCGGTGTTCGGCGAACCGCCAGGAGGCGTCGGCAGAGTACGTGGTGCACACGAGGGCCCCGGCGGCGGCGACGAGTACGGCCGCGGGCGGGAAGCGAACCGCGCGTACGGCGCGTACGACTCCCCGCGTGGTGAGGGCGGTGGTACCGAGCGCGGCTGTGGCCAGGATGGCGGCCGGCCAGGGGTTGGCGACCGCCCACTCGGTGAGCTGGTCTGCTGTCACGGTGGCGTCTCCGTGGAAAGTGAGGGCCGGGCCTCGCGGCGGGGGTGGTGCAAGGCCCGGCGGTCGGTTGGCTCAGCGGGTGGTCATCCAGACGACGGCGAACACGCCGGACGCGAGGCTGGCGAGGATGCCGAGGCCGTAGAGGAGACGTTCCATCACTGCGTCCCCCGTCCGGCGCACGTCTCGCAGCGGCGGAAGACGGTGATCTGCCCGCCTCCGGGTGTCGGTGTGGTTTCGGGGTAGCCGCCTTGCCCGCCGCAGCCCTGGCAGGTGGGGCCCTCGTAACCCATCACAGCTCCCTCGCGGCGGCGCGGAGGTGAGCGGCGTACCGGCCGCAGCTGATGGAGGTGAGGGGTGGGAGCGCGGACCGGGCGCGGGTGGCGGCGTCGGTCCGTACGGCTTCGGGGAGGGCGCCGCAGATGGCGTCGATGGCAGTGGTCAGCCGCCGGTCAAGCTGGTGCATGCCGAGGGTGTCGGTGCTCTCGCCGAGGAGGCGGGCGGTGACGAGGAGGATCTGCGCGGCGAGGGATGGCTCTGCTAGGACGCGGCGGAGGGCTTCATCGGCCTGGGGGAGATCGATAGTCTCGGGCATTGCCTGCCCTTTCGTCAGAGTGAGGGTGGGCGCCCCCGGCCCATATGGCGTTCCAGCGCCGGGCCGGGGGTTTTGCAGTGGTGCAGGCTCCAAGCTAGGGAACCTGCTTTACAGTGTCAACAAGGTTGGGCAGGATGGACCCCATGCCGGACGTACCGGAGCCGGAAAAGCCGCAGGTCGATGACGAGGAGGGCAGACTGTTGAACCTCTCGCAGCTCGCCGCCGAGCTGGGGGTCACGCGGCAGTGGCTGCACGCCCTGCGTCTGAAGGACCCCGACTTCCCCGGCGCACGCCGGAAGCCAGGCAGTACTCGTGACTTCTGGGACCTAGCCGAGGCGCGCGCGTACTACAAAGCGCGGGAGCTGCGGCCGGGCGAGCGCACGGACCTCAAGAGGACGGAACCGGAGGCGTAGCGGTGGATGATCTCGTGCAGTGGTGCGGAGAGCAGCTCGACGAGGACGAGCGGATCGCGCGAGCGGCTACGCCGGGGCCCTGGCGGGTCCGCGATGAGGGCGTGGTGGGTGATGGCGGCAAGCACTGGCCGGTCGCGTACACCGATTCGCACCGCGCCCGTGAGGACTGCCTGCACGTAGCCGCCCACAATCCGGCGCGGGTGCTGCGCGAGATCGGCGCCAAGCGGCAGGTGCTCGCGATGGCGCAGGCGCGCATCGAGGAGGCGACGTCTCCCGACTTCATGGTGAACGGCCCGGCGAAGGTGGCGCTCGTGGTGATGGAACCGGTGCTGAAGAGCCTCGCGAGCGCGTACGCGGACCGGCCCGGCTACCGCGAGGAGTGGCGGCTGTAGCCGCACGCACAAAGGCCCCTACCTTCCATCGAGGCAGGGGCTTTTCGAGTGCGGGGCGTCTATCGGGCGAGCTGCACCTTGACCGGCACGTTCGGGCACCGCGTCACGTTCTCCGCGAGCGCCGCCTCCTCGCTCGGGTCGATGGCCAGCTTCCAGCGGGTCTTGATGGCGACCCACTGGGCGATGTACTCGCACCGGTTGCCCTCGGCCGGCGGCATCCACGTGGAGGGGTCCTGGTCGGCCTTGCTCCGGTTGGATTTCGCGGTGACGGCGATCAACGCCCGGCTGTCGCCGAGGTCGTTGGCGTACTCCTGGCGCTCGGCCGCGGACCAGTTCTTGGCTCCGGAGTCCCATGCCTCGGCGAGTGGAATGCGGTGGTCGATGTCGAGGCCGGAGGGGCCTTCGATGTACTGGTCGTCGTACTCGGAGTACCAGCGGCCCCCGGTGAGTTTGCACTTCGGGCCCTGGTCGGGTGCGGTGAGTGCTTCGTCGAGCAGGACTTCGTTGCGTGTTGAGCAGCCGTCCTTGTCGGCGTCGACCCAGTGCTTGAAGCTCGTGCGCTGGTAACCGCTGCG
Source organism: Streptomyces anatolicus (assembly GCF_019400875.1). Lineage (NCBI taxonomy): Bacteria > Bacillati > Actinomycetota > Actinomycetes > Kitasatosporales > Streptomycetaceae > Streptomyces > Streptomyces anatolicus. The sequence goes on from NZ_WMBF01000006.1 coordinate 45,014, forward strand.
GTCCTCGTCCTTGATGGAGAGGGCTTTGAGCGCGGTCTGGAGGGGGCGCACGACGGTCTTGCCGGGCTCCGGGGCTTGGGTGGGGGTGGCGTGGGCGGCTGCGGGAGAGGTGAGGGCTGCAACGGTGGCGAGCAGGACTGCGGCGCGAGTAAAGGCGGGCACTGGTCTCCTTGGGGAGCGCGAATGTCGCGTCCTTCGTAGCGAGACGGGCCCGGCGACGTGCCGCGTATGGCGGTTGTGTCACCCGCGTGAGTGGTCAGGCCCGATCGACCTGGCGGTCGTAGGCCTCCGCGACCGACGTCCGTACACTCGAACGTGTGAACGACTCCGCTCCGCTTTCCCGCCTCGACCTGCTGCGCTTCCTGGAGCGCGTGCAGGAGCGGGACCTCGCGCGCACGCGCAAGTGGATCGCGGACGAGGAACGGCGACAGGCCGAGAAGCGCCAGGGCGAGCAAGCCCGACCGCCGACGCCGGACTGGATCATCGAACTCGGGATCGGCCAGGGCAGCCCGCCCATCGAGGTGCACCGGGGCGACTGCTACGCCGCGGGCAAGAAGCGCCGGCCGATTTCACGGGATGAGGCGCGCCGGGCGCTGGCGGAAGAAATCCGGGCGTGCACGCATTGTCGGCCGGACACCGAGCTCGGCGTGCTGGAGTAGCCCGGCGTGCGCCGCACCCTGTGGCCCTGCACGCTGGCGTCATGGCCTCCACCGTGCCCGTAGTGATCTACCCGCCCGACGGCGACGGTGGGCGGCGCGTCCGCGTCGATGGCACGATCCTCGGGCGCGCGTACTCGGTACGGGACGTCGTTGCGTTCCTCCAGGAGGCGGGGCTCCAGGGCTGGGACGAGATGGACGTGGTCCGCTCGTCGCTGATCGAGTGGCGGGGCGGCAGCCCGGAGGAGTGGACGATGGCCGGCGAGCACGGCAGCCGAGAGGTGTGACGAGCGGGGACGCCCTTCATTCGGCCGAACGGGTTACAGCGAATCGTTTTCCCAGGTCGACTGCGTGTAACGGCAGGTTGGGCGCGGACAGACTCAGGCGTCCCTAACGCCTCTTCCCAGGAGCTCGCTTCATGCACCTTCGTCGTTCTGCCACCGCCGCTCTCGGAGCTCTCGCACTGGTCCTGGCGGCCCCTACTTCAGCCAGCGCTGCCGACGGGCAGTTCCGTTACACCTACCTGACTGAGGAGGGCTACGAGGCGGTTGGTTTCCTCAACAACCCGCCGAGCGGGCAGTGCATCAACCTCCACGGCGTCGGCTCCGACGATCTGCCCCCTGGGCACTCCCCGAAGAATCGGACGGACGCCACGGCCGTGGTCTTTCTGAACGCCGACTGTGAGGGCGATGTCTTCTTCTCCCTGCGACCCCACACGGGCGGCGGTTCGGAACGCCTGAAGGTGCGCTCGGTCGTCTTCTCCTGATCAGAGATGAGGCCCGGCCCGCATCCCCGGGTCATGTCCCCGCAGTTATCCACAGGGGCACGCACTTTCAGGCAGCAGGCTCTACCGTGCTGCTCCTGCGATCACGAGGGGGGCGGCATGACGAGGGTGGATCTCACGCGCGTAGCCGATGCGGCAATGTCCGCGATGCCGGATGCCGTGCATGAGGAGGTGCTCGCGCTCATCGACTCCGTGGCCGACGAGCGCGAGCACGGCGCCGGGCCGATGACGGCGGCCGACGCCGTGCTGCGGGGGCGGTGCTGGATCGTCTACGCCGCGCTCGGCGGGCTGCTCATTGTCTACCGCGCGGGAACGCTGGACTGAGGCACCGGGTTTAAACGTCGTGGTCGACGATCCAGGCCCGGTGCTCCTGGCGGGCGTAGCCGCGCGGGTTCTGCGTCCAGCAGGGGGCGCCGGCCGGGAGCGGTCCGCGGGTGCTGCCGTGCATGAGGTCGTAGGCAAGGAGGTCGCGGGCGTAGCTGTCGGCGTAGGCGATCTGGTCGATGGCCCACTCGGGAGGCTGTGGCTTGTCCGCGAAACGGTCGAGGACGGCGGCCCGCCGGACAAGGAACTCCCGGTAGAGGTGTTCGCCTCCTGATTCAGTGGCGAGGATTTGGAGGTGCTGCACCGCGTACAGCTCGGGGAGGGCATCCATGCGGTTAATGGTGGCGCGGTGGCGGGCGGGTGTCTGGGCCGCAGAACCATACGGCGAGTGGCGTAGGTCACGCCGCTGCGGCTATATCTGGCCTGGGCGCAGGCGCGGGGCAGCGGTATCCGACGACGGAGTACTTCCCGTACGGGCCCAACTGCTTTCTGACCGTGGAAAGCCCAAGGGGGCCGCGATCTTGGGAGCGGAAGCACCGCACGGGCTCGTCCATACGACGAGGGTCGCATTGGTTACTGATAGTCGGACTCGCGATGTGCAGGTCCAGCTGTTACCCACAGACGCCCGTTCCCGTGTAATTTTTCGCACCACGACGTAAGCGCTACCGGCAGTGCAGTGAAGAATGAAAGTGGCCCTCCCTGTTGCGTAACAAGGAGGGCAACCATCGTCCTGCTGATCATCTGAGGACGCTCGACGGCAGGAACCCTCTGAAGCTAGTCAGAATTTGAGTTACTCGACCGTCGATGCCGCTTGATGGCGAAAATTATCGCCGCTGCCATAGCTGCGAACCAGATGCAGATTTCTACAGTTCCGAACCCGGATCCGAGCGCAATCAGTATGGCAAAAAAGACGGCGAGAATCGCTAGAATTTGTGCGACAAGAGACATCATAGGGACTTCCCCGCTTTATGCGCCACTACCGGCAATCTTCGTCCTGCCGGTTCCGAAGACCTGCACCTTAGCCCACGGGTAGAGCGTGGCGTAGCAGCTGATGGTGCCGACGGCGCAAAGCTTCACCTTACGCTTCATCATCGAGGTAGCGGAGGAGGCCGGCACCTTGGACTTCCGGTTCTCGTACCGGTCCTTTTCGACGTCGACCACATCGGCCTCGTTGGTGAACCTGTCGTACCGCTTGCCCCAGGCGCGCACCTTGCCGCCCTTGTAGTTGAATCGCGCGTACGTGTGGTACTTGAAAATGGTATCACCGAGGAGGCTACGGTGGGTGTGCGTGATGTGAGTCATCTTCCACTTGCCCCCGCTGACGGCAGCGCGAAGGGAAGATGTGCCGGAAGCGCTAGCAGCCGCGCCCTCGGGGTCCACTTCGGTCTCCTCAGGCGTCTCCACTTCCTCCGAGGGGTCGCTCGGCTTGGCGTCTGCCGGAGGTTCAATCTCTGCAATTTCCGCGGCGCTCAGAGGCTTACCGGTCACAGGGGAAACGATCTTCCCGTCCTCGGTGATTACTGCTTCCTTGACGCTGACCTCTGTGCGCGACGGGTCGTCGATCGTCTTCGCTATCTCCGGATAAAGATGCTTGAGGGTGTTGATTTCCTGCGGGGAGGCGTCCCCGCCCTGGATCTTAGCCAGGAGATGCTTCAGCGTGGCCTGCCTGACTGCGTCTTCCGTGCTGCTTGCCGTGGAATTGCCGCCAGAATTAACGGCGGGGGCAGCTGACGCCATCGGCGTAAGCGTAGCCATAAGTGCCGTGGCGACCACGACAGCGCCACCGATAGTTCTCCGCTGACCGTTCAATACGCGCATTGGGTCCCCCCTGAATGTCATGTTTCGCAAGGCTCGGGAAGTCACCCCGATTTCCTGGCCTGGACTTTATAGAGCAACGACGATCTTGCACAACTCGAAGGCGAAAAGCCCATCAATGGCACACATGTCAAGAAATCGGGCGTTGCCTTCTTGCCTGAGTGCTCGCCCCCTCATTACTCGACGAGGGAACATGGGCCTCCTCTGCCGGAGACCAAAAAGCCAAGGTTGTCCGGAAGTCGGGAGTCGTAGCGTCACGCATGGCCCAACGCCGCTGCCAGTGCACAACGTTGGCGGCAAATCGCCGCCAACTCTTTAGTGGCAGAGCGTAAATATGCCTGGTTAGGCAGTAAGGCGCCCTAGTCGTCAGGAAGTTGAGCCAAAAAAACGGGGCGGCTCTGTGGGTAGCTAACGCTCAAGATGATCAATCAGCCTAGAACTGCTGTGCCTTGCCCGGTCCAGATCTGCCCGCACCCCGTGCAATGCGCGAGCGGGGCCCGACCCTCGCCCCCGTGGACATCGATGGCGCCGCCGCAATCGTGGCGCTGCTCCAGGGTGCGGCGCTGCACGGCAATGTCGAGGGCCCGCTCCACACGCGCGGCTGCGCCCGCGGCCACGCAGCCGATGTGCCGCTCCTCCCGCTCTGGCAGCGCCGTGAACGGGCCGGCCGCGCGGGCGACGCGTGCGAGGAGCCACAGCGCGGCGTACGGCGCCGTGCGGCGCCCGGCGTACCGCCACCTCCGCGGGTCGAGCGCGTCCGCCCGCGCGAGGACGTCGCGGCGGGCCCGGTCGGCAGTCGGCCACCCGCGCGGCGCGTACGTCATCGGGGATCGCTGGACGACGGCGGCGGTCTGGTCGGCGGTCTCGACCAAGGCGGTCTCGACGGCGCGCATCGTGTCGAGGATGTGGAGGCGGACGGGGGCGGGGCGTTCGCCGATCTGATCGGAGGAACGTTCCAGCGAGCGGAGGTGGGCGGCCTGGTGGCGGTCGTACTCCAGCCGGTCGGCGTCGGTCTGGTCGAGGGCGGCGAGGTAGCCGCGGAGGCCGAGACCGAACGCCCCGTGCTGCGCGGGGGCACCGACGGCTTCGCGGAGGTCTTGCCAGTGGAGGGCGATGGTGCGGAGGTGGGTGGCGGTGGTGGTCATCGTGGGTGCTCCTGTGGTGCGCGGGAGGTACGGTGATCAGCACCTAGGGGGCGTCCTGGTCTGGGGAGACTGTGAGGACGCCCTCTCGCATGTTCAGCGGTGGCTCTGCAGGTCCTGGTACTGCATGGCCCTGTAGCCGTCGCCAGGGCGGCGGATGCCGAGGAGCCGGTAGAGCGGTCCGGCGATCCAGTGGCCGACGTACACGGTGATGGCGGAGCGCATGGTCAGTGCCTCCTCGTCGGTGGCCCGTACGGCGACTGCCAGGCGGGCCGGTCCGTGTGCAGGACGAAGTCGTCCCTCTTGGCGGTCGCGCTCGCCTTAACGGCGCGGTTGAACTCGGCCATCGCTGCGGCTGCTTGTTCCATGGCTGGCCGCATCGCCTCGACGTACGCGCGGGCGAAGACGGTCCAGGCTTCGCGGACGAGGGCGTCGCGTTCGGCCTGCGTCGCACGTACGCGGGCGGCGAGCGCGACCCACGGGTCTGCGGCCGTGTCGGGCTGCTCCTCGTGGAGTTCGATGGAGGCGACGCCGAGCACGTCGTGCCATTCGCCGTCGTCGCCCATGATCTCGACGCGGGTGGGTTTCATCGGTTCCTCGCGATCTCGCAGCGGCCGGTTTCGGTGTGCCTCTCGGAGCACTCGGGCCCCCAGCTCTTCCGGCGCCGGAGGATGCGGTGCACGGCGTGGTAGTAGCGGTCGAGGGCGTCGGAGACCCAGGGCGCGGCGAGGAAGACGCCGATGCAGCCGCCGAGGGCGAGCAGGTACTGCATGGGTCACTTCTCCTTGGTTTGGCGGGTGATCCGGAGGCGCGGGCGGGTGTCGGCGGTGTGTTCGGCGGTGACGGTGTATCCGGCGCCCCGGAGCGCCTGCGCGTATTGGTCGAGGTGGTCTTGTTCGTCAGGGCCGTCGTGCCAGAGGCGGGCGGTGCTGGGACTGGCCTGGGTGGCGCGGTGGCCGGGCCTCCAGGCGGACCCGGTTAGGGAGTTGGTGTGCCCTCGGGCGGTGAGGGTGCGGGCGACTTCTGCGGCGGCGATGCGGTGGTGCACGGCTACTCCGTGGTGTGGTCGGTGGGCATGACGTCGTGGACGCAGATAGCTCCTGCGGGCTTGCCGCAGCAGTTCTCCGTCTCGATCGCTTCGGCCGCTGCCGGGCCGGGTGCCCCGTCGAGAGCCGCTAGGACGCGCGCAACGAGCTGCCCGGCGAGGGTCCTGCCCGCGCGCACGGGGGTCGCGCTCGTGCTGGCTTCCTGGACGGCTCGGCGCACGCGCTCGATGGCGGCCTCGGCCTGCTCGGCGCGGTCGCGGAGGACCCGGCGAGCGGCGTCGGCGTTCTCCAGCTCGGGCACGATGAGCTGCACGTGCCGCTTGTTGCCCGCGGCGACGTGTTCGAGGGTCTTGATGCGGGCGTACAGGGCGTCGAGTTCGTCGTCGGTGATCGTGTCGGCGGTGGGTCGGTCGGTCACTTCTTCCTCCGTGCTGCGCGCGCGAAGGCGCGCCGGGTGGCGCGGTTTGCGCGGGGGTCGGGTGTGTCGTCGTCGACCAGCTGCTCGGCGCGGGCGAGACGGGGCTGCCAGGTGACGCCCGGGGCGGGCGTGTGCTCGCCCCGGGGTGCGGATGACGGGCCGGTCATGCGGTCTGGCCCTTCCTCGTGCAGTGCGTGGTGTCGTGCTGGGCGCCGCGGGACTCCCACGAGGCCAGGCAGCACGCCGCGTCGAGCGCGGCCCACCCCCGGGAGATGCCTTCGACCAGCTCGGGCCGGAGGTGGCAGTCGGCGCCGTGGTCGCCGCCTTCGGACATCTGCCAGAGCAGGCAGCACGGGACAGGCCGGGCGGCCATCTCGGCGCGCTGCGCCATCACCCGCTCGCGGCGCGCGCATGCGGCTTCACGGCGGCCGCACCATGCGAGGAACGCGGCCGTGTAGGCGGTGGTGATCGCGGCGGGCCAGTACGGGCTCGTGGCGGCGGCTGCGGTGGCGCCGAGGAGGGTGCAGGCGCCCGCGCGCAGGACGAGTGCGGTGCGGTGGTGGCTCACGGCTGCCTCCCGTTGATGGCGCGGGCGACGGCGAGGGCCTGCGGCTCGACCGTGTCCTGCCAGTCCGGGTGTGCCTGCTGCTGGAGGCGGGCCGCTGTGGCGTCCAGCCAGTCGGCCAGGGCGAGGCCGACGGCGGGGTCCATGGCGGCGATGTAGTCGCCGACCGGGGCCGAGACGTAGGGGTGTGGGCGTCCCCGTCCGCCACCACCCCTCAAGAGCGGTTTTCCGTCGGTTGCCCAGACGGTGGTGTACGTGGTGTTGGGCTGGTCGGGGAAGTGGCGGGTGGTGTGCCAGGTGGTGTTGCCGCTGTCCTCGGCGGCTGCGGCAGCGTGGACGCGCAACGTGGCTGCGGCGGTGCGAAGTTCGTCGGCGGGTGTGGTCATGAGGGCTCCTGACGGCAAGGCGCTGTGTGGCCTGTGGGGGCTGTGACGCGGGTGCGGGCGTAGATCCGGGCAGCGCGGCGTCCGTGGGCCCATGACGGGCGCGTGGGGCGTCTGCGGGCGGTGTTCCAGGCCCACGTGAGGGCGGCCGCCGTGCTGAGCACGAGGAGCGTGGCCAGCGCGGCGCCCGCGGCGAGCCAGAGACCGAGCATGGCGAGGAACGTGCCGAGGGCGTCGATCACATCGGCTCCATCACAGGTAGCTCCCGGTGGACCAGGTGGTGGTGATGGGCTTTCGGCGGGTGGCGAGGCCTTGGCCCCAGATGTCGACGGTGAAGCGGTGCTCGCGGCGCTGGCGGGGCACGAGGGTGCGCCGGCAGGCGGTGGTTTCGGCGGTGGCGGGGATGAAGTGCCCGCGCACGCAGCGGCGCGTCACTGCTGCGCCTCGTCGGCCGAGCGGCGGATCTCGGCGCGGAGGGTGTTCTCCACGTCCCAGGCACCTTGGGCGCGCTCGTCGTAGTGCTGTTCGTCCAGGCGGCGCGCGATGCGGTAGGCGATGTCGGCGGCCTCGCGCAGCTCGGCAGCCCGGCCGGCGGGCGCGGGGAGGACGGCCAGCACCACGTCGGCGACCTCCTGCCCTCGTGCCGTCGCGATCGACTTCGGCATGTGGTCGAGCAGCAGCGGCACCACCACGTCGGCGATGCGGTCGCGGAGGTCCCGGTCGGCGGGTGCGGGCGGCGTGGCGGCGAGTAGCTCCCGCAGTACCTCGGCCACCTGATGCGGCCCTACCGGGTGCGTGACGAGCGGCCAGGCGTCGGGTCCCTGCTCGCGGCGGCGCATCTCGGAGTATCGGCTGCCGAGTTTGGTGAAGCGTGCGGCGAGCGCGGCTTCGAGTCGGTCGGGGAGGTCGAGGGGGTCGGTCATGGTCGTCTCCGGGGTGGTCGTGGTGGACTTGCCGGGGCCGGCCGCCGCAGGTTCGGGCCGCGGCGGCCGGTGCTGCGGTCAGACGTGGCCGAACTCGATGCCGGACAGCTCGGAGCGCGCCTCGGCGACGGTCGTGCGGCCATTGGCGAGGTCGTAGATCAGGCCGACGGCGTGGTACTCGCCGCTGTCGGTGGCGTCGCGGAGCTTCGAAGCGATCTCGCTGATCAGGTCGAACACCGCGGCGTCCGAGTCGGCCGGTTCGTCGTCGTCCTCGCGCTCGACTCCGGCCTCGTTGATGGCGTCGCCGATGCCCTCGACGAGGGCGGTACCCATGTCCTCGGGCATGCCGGGCTCGAATGCGAAGAGCACCCGGGCGATGGGGCGGCTGGCGTTGATGGTGATCGCGTGCTCGGTGGACGGGACGAGGTTGTCGGCGCCGAGGTTGACGGCCCACGCGCACGTGTCGGCCGCGTCGGCGAGCAGCTGTGCGACGGTGCGCTGTGCGGCGTCGAAGTCGGGGCGGGCGAGCATGTCCCAGGTGCGGCCGCCGGCGGTCGAGGTGACGGGGGCGCCGGGGTCGGTGACGGTCGACGGAATGCGGGTGCCGATCATCTGCTCGGCGATGCCCATGAAGTCGGGGTCTTCGGTGAGTTCGGCGTGTTGGCGGGCGGCTTCGGCGCGGAGGTCGGCGTCGGTGTACGGGCGGTCGGGCATGTGTTGCTCCTGGTGGTGTCGGGTCAGCGGTCGTGTTCTTTGCGGTATGCCGAGATAGCGCTATGAGGAAAGCGGCTTGGTTCAGGCGCAGATGACGCAGCGGTGGTCGGCGATCTCGTCGTCGCGGCAGCGGTCGACGCAACGGCGGCAGAAGTCCGTCAGGCCGTACCGCGCGTGGCCGTCGTGCCGGGTGTCGGCCGGGTCGAAGGGCGTCCGGCACTTCCCACACGAGGCCGGCTGCTCCGCGGCGGTCGTGCGGCTGTCGATGTCGGCGACCCAGGCAGCGCACACGGCGGCGACCTGGACCAGCTCGGCGCGCAGCAGCTTCGGATCGGTCTCGGCGAATGCCTCGCCGCATTCCTCCATGAGGATCTGCCGCCACGTGGCCTCGCCTCGCTCGGCGGCTTCCTGGCATTCCGAGCGCAGGGCGTGCGCCATGTTCATCAGGAAAAGACCTCCGGTGCCGTCGGGGTGGTGCTGGTCGCCGAACTTGGCGATCTGCCGCTGGCGTTCGGCGTCGATCTCCTCGGCGAACTGCTTCACGCCGGGGGTGGTGAAGAGGGTTGGGTAGGACACGGTGTGCTCCTTGGTGGCTGGTTGTTGCGCGTGGCTGGCTCTAACCGGATGCGCGCGCTCAGGCGGTGGTGGGGTTCGGGTGGCTTGTGGAGGGGGTGTGGTCGGTGTTGTCGCGACGCTCGTCCTCGTCCCACCTAAAGAAGTGGGACGAGGGACGAGGTCGCTGCGACGTCGTCCCGACCTCGTCCGGGACGAGGTGGGACGAGGTCAAGTGATCAAGGGGTGTGCTGGTGGGAGGGGGTGTGACCTCGTCCCGTGATGGGTCGTCAGGTCCGGACGGGGTGGATTTCAAGATCGGGACGAGGTCGGCGGGCCCCTGACCTGCGACTTTCCCGTTTCGACGTCCGACGCGTTTCATGATCGGGACGAGGTCGGGACGAGGTCGTTCGGTGATCCGGGACGAGGTGGGGACGAGGTCGCTCATGCCTTCTCACCGCCCTCGGCGGGCAGGCTGTGGAGCGCGGCTCCGCGGGGGCCTTTCGTGGCGGTGACGTGGCCGCCGTGGACGAGCCGGGTGAGGGCTCGGCGGGTGACGGAGGCGCGGCCGGGGATGAGTTCCTCCAGGGCGGCCTTGCTCATCGGCTCGGCGGCCTTACCGAGGACGGCGAGGACTGCGCCCTCGCGCTCCTTGATGTCGGCCTCTTCCTGCGCGGCCTTGTCCTTGACGGCGGCGTCCTCGGCTGGGTCGTCGTGGTGCTGGATCGGCGGGTACAGGTGGGCTTCGGCGAACTCGTCACCGTCGGAGCGGATGACGAGGTCGGCGAACCAGTGCATCGGGTTGCGGCCACCGGGCAGGGCATGCCGGCGGATCTGTGCGGGCCGGTCCTTGGCGATGCGCAGACGGCTGCGGCCTTCGGTGTTGATGCCGAACGGCCGGACCGCTTCGAGCATGTACTGGACGCCGTCGACGGCGTTGAGCTTGTGGACGCCGCCGAGGGCGTACCGACCGCGGGACTCGTTGTTCTTGACGACGTGGTCCAGGGGGACGACCGCGGCGCCGGTGTCGGCGAGGGGGCGCAGCAGCATGCGGCCGAACTTGGCGATCTCGGTGTTCTCTTTGAGTTCCAGGCCCATCATCACCATGGCTTCGGTGACGCCGTCGACGATGATGAGCGTGGGGCCGAGGTCGCCGATGCGTGCGATGAACTGGCGCAGCTGCACCGGGGTGGGGGTGCTGCCCGGGCGGACGTAGTGGAACAGGCGGTGGATGCTGTCGGGTGTGGCACCGATGAGGAGCATGCGGGAGACGACGCCTTCTTCGGAGTCTTCGAAGTCGAGGTAGACGACGTGGTTGCCGCGGTTCATCTCGACGAGGCAGGAGACGAGGGCGACCCACGACTTCCCGGCTTCGGACTCGCCTTGGATGCCGTTGACGCGGCCGGGGTAGAACAGGCCGATGCCGTCGTCGCGGGCGCCGATGGCGGGCTGCTGGGGTTTGTGGGTGCCGTCGAGGACGGGGGTGAGATCGGAGAAGCCCCAGCCGGTGGCGTCGGTGGGCCCGGAGGTGGTGGTCTCCGTGGCGGTGGTGATGTCCTGGCGGACGAGGTCGAGGACGTCGGCGAGGTCGCCTTCGCCGGAGCGCAGGAGGTTCGCGGCTCGTTCGGCTGCTTCGATGACGCGGCGGCGGGCGGCAACGTCGCGGACGATCTCTGCGTAGTACTCGGCGTTGGCTGCGGTGGGAACTTGCTGGACGAGGTGATGCAGGTAGGCGCTTCCGCCGACCCTGGTGATATCGCCGCGCTTGGTCAGTTCGGCGGTGACGGTGATCGGGTCGATCTGCTCGCCGCGTACGGCCATGCTGACGATCGCCCGATAGATCGTTTCGTGGGCGGGGCGGTAGAACTCGGGGCCTTCGAGGATCTCGATGACCTCGGTGGTGGCGCGTTCCGATAGGAGCATCCCGCCGAGTACGGACTGCTCGGCGGTGAGGTCTTGCGGGGGAAGCCGCGTGAAGCCGTCGTCGTCCGCCTGGTCGCGCGGGTTGAACTGGCGGACGTTGTCCACGTGCGGGCTCCTCAGAACAAGGTGGTGGGGTCGGCGGGCGGGCAGCGGTGTTCGGTGACGTGGGGGTG
>NZ_WMBF01000678.1:0-2694 GCF_019400875.1 Streptomyces anatolicus
GTCCAGCGCCAGGCGGCTGGCGCAATTGCCCGACCTGCCGGCCATTGCCGAAACCTACCCCGGGCATGTCGTGGAAACCTGGAACGGCCTGGTCGGCCCCACGGGGATGCCCGAAGCGGTGCTGGCCCGCCTGGCCGACGAGGGCCGCCGCATCGTCGCCGACCCCGCCTTTCGCACGCGGCTGGAAGAAGCCGGCATCACGCCCTATGGCGAACTGCGCGACGCCTTCGCCACCCGCATCAAGACGGAACAGGGGCTTTGGCAGCCGGTGATCGAAGCGGCCGGCATCGAGCCTCAGTAGCGCATCGCCGCCGCGCCGCCGCCCGGCTGCCCCGCCCACGGCCTCGGCCCCGGCGGCCTGCGCCGCCTCTACGGCCCCGAGGCGGACGCCGACCTGGCCGGCCTGTACGAGAAGCTGCGCGCCGAGCACGGCGCGGTCGCGCCCGTACTGATCCACAACGACGTGCCCATCTGGGCGGTGCTCGGGCACAGCGAGAACCTTCACATGGTCCGCACGCCCTCGCAGTTCTCCCGGGACTCGCGCATCTGGCGTGCCGTACGGGACGGCACCGCCGGGCCGGACCATCCGCTCGCGCCCGTCTTCAGCTGGCAGCCCATGTGCAGCTTCGTCGAGGGCGACGAGCACCAGCGGTTGCGCGGCGCGGTCACCGGCGCCATGTCGGGCATCGACCACCGCGGCATCCGCCGCTACATCAACCGCTATACGAACCACCTGCTCAACGACTTCTGCCAGCACGGCACGGCCGACCTGGTCAGCCAGTTCGCCGAGCACCTGCCGATGATGGTGATGTGCCACGTCCTCGGCATGCCCGAGGAGTACAACGAGAAGATGGTGCAGTCGGCCCGCGACATGATCAAGGGCACCGAGACCGCCATCGCCAGCAACGCGTACATCATGGAGGTCCTGATGGGCCTCGTGGCACGGCGCCGCGCGCAGCCCGAGGAGGACTTCACCAGCAACCTCATCGCGCACCCGGCGCAGCTCACCGACGACGAGGTCGGCGCGCATCTGCGCCTCGTGCTCATCGCCGCGTACGAGGCCACCGCCAACCTCATCGCGAACGTCCTGCGGATGGTCCTCACCGACCCCCGCTTCCGTGCCCAGCTCAGCGGCGGCCAGATGACGGTCCCCGAGGCGGTCGAGCAGTCCCTGTGGGACGAGCCGCCGTTCAGCGCCATGGTCGGCTACTTCGCCAAGCAGGACACCGAGCTGGGCGGCCGGCGGATCCGGGCGGGTGACGGTCTGATCCTCGGTATCGCGCCGGGCAACGTCGACCCCGTCGTACGCCCCGACCTCGCCGCCGGCATGAAGGGCAACCGCTCGCACCTCGCGTTCAGTGGCGGGCCGCACGAGTGTCCCGGTCAGGACATCGGCCGCGCCATCGCCGACACCGGTGTCGACGCCCTCCTGATGCGCCTGCCGGATGTCGAACTGGACATCGACGAGCGGGAGTTGCGGTGGACGTCCTCGATCCTTTCGCGGCATCTGGTGGAGCTGCCGGTGCGGTTCGCGCCGCGGCCGCCGCAGGACGTCATGGCCCGGCCTTCGGCGCAGTTGCCCAGGCCTCGCCAGGACTGGCAGGTCTCCACGCCGCCGCGTCCGCAGCAGCCCGCCGCATCCGCGCCCCAGGCGCAGGCCGCCCCGCAGGCGCAGGCCGCCCCGGCCGCCCCGCCGGTGCCGGAGCCCGTCCCGGCCCAGGGGGCCTGGCGGCGGTTCGTCACCTGGTGGCGCGGCTACTGAGCGGGGCCGCGGGCCCGCCTACCGCTTCCAGTCGTCGTACGCCGACCACGCGCCCAGCGTCCGCCCGCTGACGAAGCGGTGTGCGGCGCCGGTGACCGGATCCGTGAACTCCAGGACGCGCGCGAGGAGTTGCAGGGGCCGCCGGAAATCGTCCGGCGGCGTGGGTCCGGTCACCACCGGGTAGACCGGGTCGCCAAGGATCGGCAGGCCGAGCGCGTTCATGTGGACGCGGAGCTGGTGGGTGCGGCCGGTGTGCGGGGTCAGACGGTAGCGGCCGAGTCCGGCGCGGTGCTCGATGAGTTCGATGTGGCTCTCGCTGTTCGGTGTCGCGCCCTTGATCTCGTACGCCGCGATGACGCCGCGCTCCTTCTCGATGTGGCTGCGGACCGTGCGGGGGAACGGCACCTGGGGGTCGTACGGCGCGATCGCCTCGTACTCCTTGTGTACGAGGCGGTCGCGGAAGAGCGTCTGGTACGCGCCGCGTTCCTCGGGGCGCACGGTGCACAGGAGGAGGCCGGCGGTCAGCCTGTCGAGGCGGTGCGCGGCGCCCAGCGTGGGAATGCCGAGTTCCGTGCGCAGGCGGGCGAGGGCGGTCTGAGTGACGTGGCCGCCGCGCGGCATGGTGGCGAGGAAGTGGGGCTTGTCGGCCACCACGATGTGCTCGTCCTGGTGGAGGACATCGAGGGCGAACGGCACGGTCACCTCGGCGGGGGGCTCGCGGTGGAACCACACGAAGGCGCCGGGCGCGTAGGGCGTGTCCGGGGTGATCGGGGTGCCGTCCGCGCCGACGATCTCGCCGCCGCGCAGCATCGCGTCGATGACCCCGGGGCCTGCCGCGAGCCGCTCCACCAGGTGGTCGCGGACGGTTGCCCACGCGCCCTCCTGCGGCAGCTTGACCCGGACGGGGTCGACGCCGTCGCGCTGGGGGAGCG
>NZ_WMBF01000679.1:0-2681 GCF_019400875.1 Streptomyces anatolicus
CGCGGAGCCCTCGGCCGCGGGGCTCGCGTCCGAGGGCTCCGCGTCCGAGGGGCCGCCGGCTCTCGCGCCGGCCCCGGCCCCGGCGGCACCGGCGACCCCTGCGGCACCGGCAACCCCTACCGCACCCGCCGCGCCCTTACCCGCATCCGCGCCCGTACTCGCATCCGCATCAGCATCCGCATCCGCGTCCGCGCCCGGCTCATCCGGATCCTCCGCGTCCAGCAACTGCACCGCATGCCGCCCCAACTGGGCGACGAGCGCCCCCGGCAGCCAGGGGTCGAGCGTGGTGCCCCCGGCGCTGAGGGTGTCCTGCGCCCCCGTCCGCTCCAGGACGTCGTCGAGGGTGGGCCGCGACGCGGGGTCCTTGCGCAGGCACAGCGCGATCAGCTCGGCCAGGTTCTCCGGAAGCCCGGTCAGGTCCGGCTCCTCCTGCGCGATGCGGAACATCAGGGCGTGCACACCGCTGTTGGCCGTACCGAAGGGCAGCGCGCCGGACGCCGCGTACGCCAGGACGGAGCCGAGGCAGAACACGTCGCACGCCGGGGTGATGCGGTCCCCGCGCACCTGCTCGGGCGCCATGAAGCCGGGCGAACCGACGAGCGCGCCGGTGCGGGTGAGGCCGCCGTCGGTGACCGTCTCCAGGGCACGGGCGATGCCGAAGTCGATGACGCGCGGGCCGTCGATCGTGACCAGCACGTTCGACGGCTTGAGGTCGCGGTGGACGATGCCCGCCGCGTGGATGTCCTTGAGGGCGTTGGCGAGCCCGGCCGCGAGGATGTTCACCGACCGCTCGGGCAGCGGGCCGTGGTCGCGCGAGACGACGGTCTGGAGGGAGGGCCCGGCCACGTACCCGGTGGCGACCCAGGGGATCGCCGCCTCGGTGTCCGCGTCCAGGACGGGCGCCGTCCAGGCGCCGCCGACCCGCCGCGCGGCGTGCACCTCCTGCCGGAAGCGGTTCCTGAACTCGTCCTGTTCGGCCAGCTCCTGGCGGACCAGTTTGACCGCGACCGTACGCCCCCTGCCGGACCGCGCGAGGTACACCTGCCCCATGCCGCCCGCACCGAGCCGCGCCAGCAACCGATACGCGCCGATCCGCTGTGGATCTCCGGGCCCGAGCTTTTCCATCGCGGCACCGACCTCCCCCATTGGTGTGCAACAGGGTGAGGATAGTGCGGAGCTGGGACAGCGTGGCCCGCCCCACCCTCTACGGTTCCGTAACGGGTTCCGCCACCGTTTCCGGATCCGGAGCGGAGAGCGCCTCCAGGACCTCGGACAGGCGTTCCAAAGAGCGTACGGCCTCGGCGAATTCGGCCTCACCGAGCATCGTCGTGAGCCAGTCGGCAAGCTCCGCGTGGCCCGGTTCGATCTTCGCCACCGCCGCCCTGCCGCCGGCCGTGGGGCGCAGCAGCTTGGCGCGGCGGTGTGCGGGGTTCGGCACGTACTCGGCCAGGCCCTCGCGCACGAGGAGGTCCGCCACGCGCTGCACGCTCTGCCGGGTGATGCCCATCGCACGGGCGACCCCCGCCACCGGCAGCGGCTCGCGCAGCACGGCGCCGAGCACCTGCCACCAGGCGGCGGTCAGGCCCGCAGGCCTCGCCAGCTCCTCCGAGCGGGCGAGGAACTGCCCGTTCAGCCGGAAGACGGTCAGCGCCGCCCGGCTGAGCAGGTCCTGCGGATCACGGCGGGCGGCGGCGGCCGGGTCGCGGTGTGTGGAGTCGGTCATCGTCCTGCCCCTCTTACGAGTTCAGCGTCTCGTACGCCGCCGGGTCCGAGTCGTGGAAGAGGCGGTACCACGCGTCCAGCTTCTCGCCCTCGAAGACGTCGCCGAGCCGCCCGAAGACCTCCCGCGCGAACGCGACCGGCTCGGTCGGGCCCGCCGTGATCAGGTCGCCGTCGGTGACCGCGTCCGCCTCGACGTACCGCTCACCGCCCTTGTAGCCGGAGACCGCCAGATACATCGCCGCGCCGCTCGTGTGCGCCCGGTCGTCGAGCAGCCCTTCACGGGCGAGGCCCGCAGTGGCCCCGCAGATCGCGGCGACCGGCACCCCCGCGTCGAGGAACGCGCGTGCCGTGCGGGCGAAGGGTGCGAGGTCGTCGCCGGTGTCCCAGAGGTCGGCGCCCGGCAGGATCAGCAACGAGCTGTCCTCGGGGCGCAGTTCGGCGAGCGACAGAGCGGGCTGGACGCACAGGCCGCCGATCGAGGTGACCTGGGCGGCCGAGGGGCCGACCGTGCGGATCTCGTATCCGACGCGGGCGAGCCACGCCGTGGTGTGGCCGGTCTCCCAGTCGGCGAAGGTGTCGTAGACGGCGAGGTGTACGGGCTTGCGGGACATGCGGGCCTCCGTTGGGTGGGTGCCGTGCTGTGCGCTGGGTGCCGTGCTCTGTGTACGTAAGTATGCTGTCATGATGACAACAGGCTGTCAATGGTCGCCCTTCACTCCGTTGGTCGTTTCCCACTGTCGTGGAGGTGCGGCCGCCCGGAGGTTGGACCCTATGAACACCACACTCAAAGCCGTTCTCATCTCAGGCATCCTCGCCACCACCGCTCTCGGCACGGCGAGCGCGGCACACGCCCAGGACCCGCCTCCCCCGGCCCTCGAAAACGTCACCGGGAACGGCAACGGCCTGCCCCTCGCCAACACGCCTCTCGCCAATACGCCCCTTGCCGCCACTCCCCTCGC
>NZ_WMBF01000680.1:0-2673 GCF_019400875.1 Streptomyces anatolicus
ACGGACGTGAGCCTGGGCTGGCTCGGCGGGCGTAAGGCCTGGGCCGGCTCGGCGGGATTGCGGCGGGCCTGCGCTGGCTCGGCAAGGCTGTCGTGGGCCTGGGTTGGCCCGGCAGGGATGACGTGGGCCTGTGCTGGTTCGGCGGGCGCAAGGCCTGGGCCGGCTCGGCGGGCGTGTGGCGGGCCTAGGCTGGTTCGGGGTGTGGTCCCGGGGTGGCGGGGTGACTCCCCCCGCCCCACGGGAAAGCCCCGGCGCGGGCCGCGTTGGAGGGCGGGGCGCCGGGACTTTCCGGGGCGAAAATGGCGAGGGGGCCGTCGCTAGGACTGGGGCTTTTCCTCTAGGCGGGGGAAGAGGACCGCCCCCTTCGTCACCGTCGAGCCCGCCGGAAGCCGGCCCCACGCGCCCGCGTCCCGCACCCGCTGGTCGGCAAGCGCGCCCAGCGTGGCCTCCGCGCCCAGGGAGTCCCACAGCTTCTGGGACGTCTCCGGCATGACGGGGTTGAGCAGTACCGCCACCGCGCGCAGCGAGTCGGCCGCCGTATAGAGGATGGTCGCGAGGCGGGCCCGGCCCTCCTCCGACTCGTCCTTGGCCACCTTCCACGGCTCCTGCTCCGTGATGTAGCCGTTGACCTGCTTGACGAAGGCGAAGATCGACAGGATGCCGGCCTGGAAGTCCAGCTCCTCGCCGATCGCACGGTCCGCGTCCGCGACGGCCTTCGCGAGCCCGTCCTCGACCGCCTTCTCGGCATCACCGGACGCCGTCGCCGCGGGCAGCTCGCCGCCGAAGTACTTGCCGACCATGGCCGCGACGCGCGAGGCGAGGTTGCCGTAGTCGTTCGCCAGCTCGCTGGTGTAGCGGGCGGAGAAGTCCTCCCACGAGAACGAGCCGTCCTGGCCGAAGGCGATCGCCCGCAGGAAGTACCAGCGGTACGCGTCCACGCCGAAGTGGGAGGTGAGGTCCTGCGGCTTGATGCCGGTCAGGTTCGACTTCGACATCTTCTCGCCGCCGACCATCAGCCAGCCGTTGGCCGCGATCCGGCCGGGCAGCGGGAGGCCCTGCGCCATCAGCATGGCGGGCCAGATCACCGCGTGGAAGCGGAGGATGTCCTTACCGACCAGGTGGACGTCGGCCGGGAAGGTGGCGTCGAACTTCTCCTGGTTCGCGCCGTATCCGACCGCCGTGGCGTAGTTCAGGAGCGCGTCGACCCAGACGTAGATGACGTGCTTGTCGTCCCACGGGACCTTGACGCCCCAGTCGAACGTCGAGCGCGAGATCGAGAGGTCCTGGAGGCCCTGCTTGACGAAGTTCACGACCTCGTTGCGGGCCGACTCGGGCTGGATGAAGCCGGGGTTCGACTCGTAGAGGGCGAGGAGCTTGTCGCCGTACTCGCTGAGCTTGAAGAAGTAGTTCTCCTCCTTGAGGAGTTCCACCGGCTTCTTGTGGATGGGGCAGAGCTTCTGCCCCGCGAACTCGCCGTCGGCGGCGCCGTCGATCAGGTCGCCGGGGAGCTTGTACTCCTCGCAGCCCACGCAGTACGGGCCCTCGTACCCGCCCTTGTAGATCTCGCCCTTGTCGTACAGATCCTGGACGAACTCCTGCACGCGGTCCGTGTGACGCTTCTCCGTCGTACGGATGAAGTCGTCGTTCGCGATGTTCAGGTGCTCCCAGAGGGGCTTCCAGGCCTCGGTGACGAGCTTGTCGCACCACTCCTGGGGGGTGACGTCGTTCGCCTCGGCCGTGCGCATGATCTTCTGACCGTGCTCGTCCGTGCCGGTGAGGTACCACACCTTCTCGCCGCGCTGACGGTGCCAGCGCGTGAGCACGTCCCCTGCAACGGTCGTGTAGGCGTGGCCCAGGTGAGGAGCGTCGTTTACGTAGTAGATGGGGGTCGAGACGTAGAACGCCTTCGCGTTCTCGTCCGCTCCCTGCTTCTCGGATCCAGTGGCCGCCATGGTCGAAATCCTAACGGCCCTGTGAAGATCCACTCACCTCGATTCCAGGGGGTGGACCCGGCAGCTCCGGTTGCCGGGTCCACCGTGGTGGATGCGGGGCACGGGATGCCGGCTACGGGCGCCAGGACGCCAGCAGGCCCTCGTACAGCTCCTTGTCCGTCAGCTCGCGCGGGGCGGGGCCCGCGTGGAAGAAGCCCGCGTTCTCCGCCTTCAGCTTGCGGAGGTAGTCGAAGGCCTTCGCGTCGTGCTCCCCGAATGCCACGAACTGGAAGAAGAGGGGGTGTGCGGCGGCCTCCTCCAGCGCCTGCGTCGCCGGGCCCTTCGTGTCCGGGGCGCCGTCCGTCTGGAAGACCACGAGGGCGGGTTCGCCGGCGTGGCCCGACTTCTCGTAGTGGGCCACGACCTCTTCGATCGCCCGGTGGTAGCTGGTGCGGCCCATGTGGCCCGCGGCGGCGTGCAGCTCGTCGATGCGGGCCTCGTGTTCGGCGAGGGTGAGGGTGCCGGTGGCGTCGATGTCCGTCGAGAAGAAGACGACGTGGACGGTGGCCTCGGGGTCCACGTGGGCTGCCAGGGCGAGGACCTGCTCGGCGAGGCTCTGGGCGGAGCCGTCCTTGTAGTACGGGCGCATGGAGCCGGAGCGGTCGAGGACCAGGTAGACCTGGGCGCGGGTTCCGGTGAGGTCGTTCTTCTTGAGGGCGGTGGCGGCGGCCTTGTAGGGGGT
>NZ_WMBF01000681.1:0-2668 GCF_019400875.1 Streptomyces anatolicus
TCCCCCGCGACCCCCGCCCACAGCACCCGCTCCCCGAAGCGCCCGCCGCCGCGCAGGGCGAGCGGGAAGGGCGGGGTGCGGTGCGCGGCCCGCGCCAGGCGGGCGGTGAGGTCCGGCACGGTCTCCTGCGGCACCTCGGCCATGAAGGCCAGCGTGAAGTGCCAGCTGTCGCGGGGCGCCCAGCGCAGGGCGTCGGCGCCAGGGAGCGCCCGCAGCCCGGATGCCGCCGCCGCGAGTTCGGCGACGACGGCGTCCGGCGGCAGCACGGCCGCGAAGAGTCTCATGGGGCGACGCTAGCCGCCCCGGCGGGAACCTACGCGGACGCGTCAGGCCACGGTCGCCAGCTCCCGCTCCCGCTCCCGTTCCCGTTCCCGCGGCACGAACCGCACGTGCTGCCGGCCTCGGCGCAGGTCGACCTTCAGCCGCAGGTTCGCCGCGCGGGCCAGCATCAGGCCCACGCCGACCGCGGCGAGCGCGCAGACCAGGCCGCCGACGGCCATGCTGATCCGTACGCCATAGGCGTCCGCGAGCCAGCCGAAGAGCGGCCCGCCCAGCGGCGTACCGCCGGTGAAGACCATCATGAACAGGGACATGACGCGGCCCCGCATCTCGGGGTCGGTGGCCATCTGGACCGAGGAGTTGGCGGTGACGTTCACCGTCAGGCCGAGGATGCCGATGGGCACGATCAGCGCGACGAACATCCACAGCTCGGGCGCGAAGGCCGCCACGATCTGGAGCACGCTGAAGGCGAGCGCCGCCCCGGCGAGCAGCCGCAGCCGCGAGGTGCCGCGGCGGGCCGCGAGGAGCGCACCGGCCAGCGAGCCGAGGGCCATCAGGGTGTTGAAGAGCCCGTACATCCCGACGCCGCCGTGGAAGACGTCGTCGGCGAAGGCGCTCAGCCAGATGGGGAAGTTGAAGCCGAAGGTGCCGACGAAGCCGACGAGGACGATCGGCCAGATCAGCTCGGGGTGCTTGGAGACGTAGTTCAGGCCTTCCCGCAGCTGCCCCTTGCCGCGCGGCTTGCGCGGGGTGGCGTGCAGCTCGTCGGTGCGCATCAGGAGCAGACCGGTGAGCGGCGCGAGGAAGGACAGGCCGTTGGCGAGGAACGCCCAGCCGGGACCGACGGCCGCGGTCAGCACGCTCGCCACGGCGGGGCCGATGAGGCGGGCGGACTGGAAGTTCGCCGAGTTCAGCGAGACCGCGTTGCGGACCTGGTCGGGGCCGACCATCTCGGAGACGAAGGACTGCCGCGTCGGGTTGTCGACGACGGTGACGAGACCGGTGAAGAAGGCCGCGACATAGACGTGCCAGACCTGGACGTGTCCGCTGAGGGTGAGCGCGGCGAGGAAGAGGCCGCTGACGCTCATCGCGCCCTGCGTGCAGAAGAGCAGGTTCCGCTTGGCGAAGCGGTCGGCGATCACGCCGCCGTAGAGGCCGAAAAGCAGCATTGGCAGGAACTGCATGGCCGTGGTGATGCCGACGGCCGCGGAGGAGCCGGTGAGGCTGAGCACCAGCCAGTCCTGGGTGATGCGGGCCATCCAGGTGCCGGTGTTCGAGACGACGGCACCGGTCGCGAAGAGCCGGTAGTTGCGGATGCGCAGCGAGCTGAACATCGAGGACTTGCGGGGGCGGTCGGGCTTGTCGACGGCGGTCGGTGCGGGGGCGGAGTCTGCTCCGGATCCCGTACTCAAAGTGGGTTCGCCTCCTTTGACGTACGAAGGGTCATGTCCTCTGGCGTACGTGGGTCGTTTCCTCTGGCTTGCGTGGGGCGTTTCCTCTGGCTCACGAAGGGCGGGCGGGGTGCGGAAGGCTGTCGGTCACGGGCTTACGGGCCGCGCGGCGGGCTACAGGTGGGCGAGCTTCTCCAGGACGGGGGCGGCGGCGCGCAGGCGCGCCCACTCGTCCTCGTCCAGGTGCTCGACCAGCCCGGCCAGCCAGGCGTTCCGCTTGCGGCGGCTCTCTTCGAGCATGGCCTCGGCGGTCTCGGTGGAGGTGACCACCTTCTGGCGGCGGTCCTCCGGGTGCGGCTCGAGCCGGACCAGGCCCTTGGCTTCGAGCAGCGCGACGATGCGGGTCATCGACGGCGGCTGCACGTGCTCCTTGCGGGCCAGCTCGCCCGGAGTGGCGTGGCCGCAGCGGGCAAGGGTGCCGAGCACCGACATCTCGGTGGGGCTCAGCGACTCGTCGACACGCTGGTGCTTGAGTCGACGGGACAGGCGCATCACGGCGGAGCGCAGGGCGTTCACGGCGACGGCGTCGTCACCATGGGAGAGGTCCGGCATGTTCGTTAGAATAACTCATTACCCTAGCTAAGGACCACCCGGTTCCCCGCCTCTCGACCACCAAACCCATCCGTCACCCGTAAGAGTGAGTGGACGACGGAAAGACGGGTGTCCCCCGCGAGTGGCCGGGACCCTGTCCCGCATGGGATCGACAGTGCTCAGCCTGCGGATAGACGGTGAGCTGCACGACCGGCTCCGGACGCACGCCGCCAAAAGAGGAATGAGCGTCCAGGACTATGTGGTCCGGACGCTCATTCGAGACGACTTCGACGAACGCTTCGCGACGTCCGTCGAGGAGACGGAGAAGCTCTACGGAGCGGCGTGAGCAGGCGCCCCGGAAGGGCGCCCTGAAGGGGCGCGGGGAACTGCGCGACCAGCCCCCACCC
>NZ_WMBF01000682.1:0-2657 GCF_019400875.1 Streptomyces anatolicus
CCCCCTCCGTCAGCACCAGCCCCGCCGACGCCCCGGCCAGCAGCCGCGCCAGCCTCGCCACCGGCTGGGCCGGGTCGAGCGGCAGCCAGCACGCGCCCGCCTTGAGCACCGCCAGCTGCGCCACCACCAGGGACGGCGAACGTCTCAGGAGCAGGGCCACCGTGGCGCCCGCCGTCACGCCCGCCGCGATGAGTCGGCCGGCCAGACGGTCGGATTCCGCCGCAAGCCGGGCGTACGTGAGGACGTCGTCGCCGCTCTCCACGGCGGGCGCGTCCGGCGTACGGGCCGCCTGCGCGGCGAACCGCCCCGTCACCGTGGCGGGACCGGCCACCGGAACCGCCTCGGCGCCCGCCGAGCGTGCGAGCAGCCGTCGGCGCTCCTCCCTTGGGAGTACGTCGATCCGGTCCACCGGTGTCGCGGGATCGCCCGCCAGCTGTTCGAAGGCCCGCACCATGCGGGCCGCGACCTCCGCCGCCGAGATGCCGCGCCGGCAGCTCACCGCGAGGAGCATCCGCTCCCCGGCGACGACGGCCAGCGTCACGGGGTAGTGCGTGGCATCCCGTACGTCCGTCACGCGCACGGCGTCCGGGCCGTCGCCCTGCGGCTGCCCCGCCCCGCGCGGGAAGTTCTCGAACGCGAGGACCGAGTCGAACAGTTCCCCCGCGCCCCCCGCGCCGAGCCCCACGTCCGTGAGGCGCACGTGGTGGTACGGGACGAGGCGCCACTGCTCGTCCTGGATCCGGGCGAGCAGTTCGCCGACGGTCTCCCCGTCGCGCAGCCTGACCCGTACCGGCAGGGTGTTGATGAACAGGCCCACCATCTCCCCCGCGCCGGGCAGATCGTGCGGGCGGCCGGAGACCACGCCGCCGAAGACGAGGTCGCGCCCGCCGGTCATCCGGGCGAGCACCAGGGACCAGGCGGCCTGCGTGAAGGTGTTGAGGGTGACGCCCGTCTCGGCGGCACGGCGGGTGAGGGCGGCGGTCAGCTCCGCGGTGAGGCGCAGCCGGACCGTATCGGGCTCGCCCGCGTCGACACCGTCGCCCTCGCCGACACCGTGACCCTCGCCCTCGCCCGCGCCCTCTCCCAGGAGGGGAGCCTGCCGCTCCGCACCCGCCAGCGCCTCCCGCCACGCCGCCTCCGCGAGGCCCTGGTCCTGGCGGCTGAGCCACTGCGCGTACTGCCGATAGGGCACGGGCGGCGGCAGAGGCCTGCCGGTGACCAGTGCCGCGAGGTCACGCTCCAGGATCGGGATCGACCAGCCGTCGAGCAGGATGTGGTGGAAGGAGAGGACGAGTTCGCCGCCGGTGTCGTGCCGGATGAACAGGGCGCGGACGGCGGGCGGCCGCGCCAGGTCGAAGCGGCGGACGCGGTCCGCGGCCAACAACTCCTCTGTCGCGGACGCCACTTCGGGTGCCGCGCGGCCGGTCAGGTCGGCCTCCGCCCACGGGACGGCGACCCCGTGCGGGATCACCTGCACGGGGCGGTCGAGCCCCTCGTGCCGGAAGCAGGCGCGGAGGTTGGGGTGCCGCTCCATGAGCCCGTTGAGCGCGGCCCGTACGCCGCCCGCGTCCGCAGCGATCGCGGGGCCGAGGCGGAAACGGGCCTGCACGAGGTACGGGTCGGGCCCCTCCGCGTCCCGCACGGCGTGGAAGAGCAGGCCTTCCTGCACGGGGGTCAGCGGCAGCACATCCGCGATACGGCCGCTCATCGCCCGCCCTCCGCTTCCGTCGCGGGGTCGCCGATGTCCGCCAAGTCGCCCTCCAGCATCGCCAGTTGGTCCATGGACAGGCCCACCAAGGGGAAGTCGGACGGGGTCGCGCCCACCGGGCCGCCTTCCGCCGTCTCCCGCGCCAGTACGGCGATACCCTCACGCCACAGCCGGGCGAGTTCCCGTACCTCCACCTCCGCGAGGACCCCTTCGGCGTACGAGAAAGTCGCCTCCAGGCGCAGGCCGTCCGCGCTCTCCTTGGCGTAGGCGTCGATCTCGACCGCGTGGCCGAGCGGTACGGCGTCGGGGGCGGCGTCGAGCAGTTCGCCGCCCGCCGCGTCCTCGGCGGTGAAGCGGCCGAGGTAGTTGAACCGCACGTCGGGGACGGGGAGTTCGGCGAGTACCGGGGACGTGTCCGGGTTGAGGTGGCGCAGGAGGCCCCAGCCGATGCCGCCGTTCGGGACGGACCTCAGCTGTTCCTTCACCGCCTTGAGCGCATCGACCGCCGTGCCCCCTCCCTCGCGCCGGTCGCTCCCCGCGTCGAGCAGCACCGGGTACTGCGTCGTGAACCAGCCGACCGTGCGGGACACGTCCACCGGCACCGACAGCGTCTCCCTGCCGTGCCCTTCGATGTGTACGAGCAGACCGGTGCCCGAGCCCCGGTGGCGTACGGCCGCCGAGGTGAGCGCGGTGAGCAGCACGGCGTCGGCGCCGCAGTTGAACGCGGCGGGCAGGGTGGTGAGCGCGGCCTCGGTGAGGTCGGCGGGCAGCTCGACGGTGAGGGTCGCGCGCCGCGTCCCGGAGCCGCGCCCCACGGCGAGCCGCGCCTCGCCACCGGCCGCCAGACTCCGCTGCCACCAGTCGAGTTCGGCGGCGACAAGCCCTGGGCTCACCGCTTCCTCGGCGAGCAGCCCGGCCCACCGGGTGAACGAGGTGCCCGGCACCCCCG
>NZ_WMBF01000070.1:0-21151 GCF_019400875.1 Streptomyces anatolicus
GGACCGCGGCGGCGACCAGGGCCATCAGCGGGTCCTTCTTGAAGCCCCACAGCTCCACCGCGTTCGGGTCGTACTTCGGCGGGGCCTTGGTCGGGGCGTTCCGTACGGTGAAGCGGAGGTGGCCGTTCTCCAGGCCGGCCGCGGGCTGCCACTCCACCGCCGTGAGGTCGGCGAGCGCCAGTGTCCTCGTGCCGGACGCCGACTTCGCCTCCTCCGCCTTCCAGTTCCACTCCAGGCGGACGCGCTCCCCGTCGAAGCTCGCCGTGCCGTCCCCGGCGGAGACGGACAGGGGCAGGGGCGGGCCCGCCAGGAGGTAGGACGTACAGGGCGTGGTGGGCACCTGTTCGATCAGGTGGGCGTTGCGCACCTCGTCGACGAAGTACTCCGCCACGCCGTACCGGTCCGGCTCGACGAGCAGCTGATACGGGTCCGAGGCGTCCGCCAGCTTGCCGCCGGTCGCCTGGAGCAGCGGGTCGGCGCCGTCGCGCAGGCGCAGCCGCAGCCGGCCCGACTTCTTGCCCTGCTCGAAGGCTATGCCGGCCAACGCGTCGAGCGGCACGCTCAGTTCGCCGAGGGTCTTGCGCAGCAGGGAGACGCTTTTGTCGTGGCCCGGCACGAGCCGCAGCGTCTCTCCGTCGAAGGTCCAGGTCCCGTCCCGCTGGATGATTTCCGCCATGCGGGGATTCTCGCACCGACTCCTCGCGCCGGTTCCTGGCATCGGCTCCTCGCAGTGGTGGTCTATGGCCCTTGACCCCTTGTAGGGGCCGAGTTACCAATGGGAACCGTTCAGTTGCGATGCGTCGGCCCGTCGAAGGGACCGCTTGTGAGAACGCACCACGGAACACGCCACGGCATCCACCACAGGACGTCACGCCTGCTCGGCTCGCTGTTGCTCGTCGCGGCCGCCGGGATCTCCTCCCTAGCCGCAGCCCCCTCGGGCACCACGGCCAAGGCCCCCGTCACCCCGCTCGGCCAGATCGTCCCCGCGCCCCTGAAGGTCGAAGCGGGCGGCGCCGGTTATGAGATCACCGAGCGGACCCGGATCCGCGTCGGCGACGCGCGGGAGCGGCGCGTCGGCGAGTACCTCGCTTCAGTGCTGCGCCCCTCCACCGGCTACCGGCTCCCGGTCACCACGGCCAAGGGCGGCGACGGCATCCGGCTGCGCCTCAGCGCCGAGCCGGAGAACAAGGTCCTGGGCAATGAGGGCTACCGGGTCATCTCGGAGCGCGGCTCCCTCACCATCACGTCCTGGTCGGACGCCGGGCTCTTCCACGGCGTCCAGACGGTGCGTCAGCAACTGCCCGCCGCCGTCGAGAGGAAGACCGAGCAGCGCGGCCCGTGGCGGATCGCGGGCGGCACCATCAAGGACATGCCGCGCTACGGCTACCGCTCCACGATGCTCGACGTGTCGCGGCACTTCTTCACCGTCGACCAGGTCAAGCGCTACATCGACCAGGCGGCGCTCTACAAGATGAACAAGCTGCACCTGCACCTCAGCGACGACCAGGGCTGGCGCATCGCCATCGACTCCTGGCCGCGCCTCGCCACTTACGGCGGCTCCACACAGGTCGGCGGCGGCAAGGGCGGCCACTACACGAAGGAGCAGTACAAGGAGATCGTCGCCTACGCCGCCTCGCGGCACCTGGAGGTCGTCCCCGAGATCGACATGCCGGGGCACACCAACGCGGCCCTCGCCTCGTACGCCGAACTGAACTGTGACGGCGTGGCCCCGCCCCTCTACACCGGCACCGCGGTCGGTTTCAGCTCGCTGTGCGTCAAGAAGGACGTGACGTACGACTTCGTGGACGACGTCATCCGGGAGCTGGCCGCGCTGACGCCCGGCAGATACCTCCACATCGGCGGCGACGAGGCGCACTCCACCAGCCACGAGGACTTCGTCGCCTTCATGGACAAGGTGCAGCCGGTGGTCGCCAAGTACGGCAAGACGGTGATGGGCTGGCACCAGCTGACCGGCGCCAGGCCCGCCGAGGGGGCCGTCGCCCAGTACTGGGGCTACGACAGGACGGGCGCCGCCGAGCGCGAGCAGGTGGTGAACGCCGCGAGGAACGGCACCAAGCTGGTCCTCTCGCCGGCCGACCGCTCCTACCTCGACATGAAGTACACCAAGGACACCCCGCTCGGGCTGACCTGGGCGGGTCTCGTCGAGGTGCGGCGCTCGTACGACTGGGACCCGGCGACCTACCTGAAAGGGGCGCCCGCCGACGCGGTCATGGGCGTCGAGGCGCCGCTGTGGACGGAGACCCTGTCCACCTCCGCGCACCTGGAGTACATGGCCTTCCCGCGCCTGCCCGGGATCGCCGAACTCGGCTGGTCGCCCGCGGCCACGCACGACTGGGAGCGGTACAAGGGACGGCTCGCCGCGCAGGCCCCGCGCTGGGACGCGCTCGGCATCGGCTACTACAGGTCCCCGCAGGTGCCCTGGCCCGCCCAGTAGGAATAAGGCGGGGCTCCCGGGGACCGCCCCGGGAGCCCCGCCCGGCTCATGCGATCGGGTTCTTCAGCGTCCCGATCAGCTGCAGCGCCCCCGCGGGGTCCGCCAGGTCCACCATCTGCTCGTTGTTGCGCAGCTGGAGGCGGTTGAGGCAGGACAGCGAGAACTCCGGGGCGAACATGTCGTACTGCTGGAACTTCTCCGCCATGTGCGGGTTCGCCTCCTGGTAGGCGGTGACGCACTGGGCGACGGAGTCCCAGAAGGCGTCCTCGTCGATCAGGCCCTCCGTGACGAGGTTGGCCGCGAGGAAGCGGAAGAAGCAGTCGAAGACGTCCGTGAAGATCGACAGGAGCTTCTTGTCCTCCGGGACCTCCACCCGGATGCGCTCGACGACCGGCGGAAGGACCGCGTCCGGGTCCATGACCGCGATCTCCTCGGCGATGTCCTTGAAGATCGCGCGCTGGACGGCACCGTCCTTCAGGACGAGGATCACGTTCTCGCCGTGCGGCATGAAGACCAGGTCGTACGCGTAGAAGCTGTGCAGCAGCGGCGTCAGATACGCGTGCAGATAGCGGCGCAGCCACTCGGTCGGGGCGAGGCCCGAGCGTTCGATGAGCGCACCGGCGAAGCTCCCGCCGTCACGGTCGACGTGCAGCAGCGAGGCCATCGTGGCCAGCTGCTCGCCCTCGCCGAGGGAGGCCACCGGGCTCTCGCGCCACAGCGCGGCGAGCATCTTGCGGTAGGGGGAGTAGCGGTCGGTGGCGGCCTCGTACTCCATGTGGCGATAGCCGACGGCCGCGCGCTCGCGGATGATCGTCAGGCCGGTCCCGCGCAGCGTCTCGTCGGTCTCGATGAGGTGCGCGAGCCAGTCGTTGATCGCCGGGGTCGCCTCCATGTACGCCGCCGAGAGGCCGCGCATGAAGCCCATGTTGATGACGGAAAGGGCCGTCTTCACATAGTGCTTCTCGGGCGAGGTCCGGTTGAAGAAGGTGCGGATCGATTGCTGCGCGAGGTATTCGTCGTCGCCCTCGCCGAGGCAGACGAGGTGCTCCTGTGCGACCTCGGCCGCGAACGTCACCGCGAGCTTGTTCCACCACTGCCAGGGGTGGGCGGGGATGAGCAGGTACTCCGCCGGGTCCAGGCCCTTGTCGCGCAGGACGCGGTCGAAGCGGGCCAGGGTCTCCTCGCCCAGCTCGGCGCGGAGGAACGACTCGTAGTCGAGGCCGGCGCCCGCCGTGAAAGCGGCCCGGTCCTTGCGCGCCGCCAGCCAGATCAGGCGTACGGGGCTCGCGGTCTCGGGAGCGTACGAAAGGTACTCGTGCACGCCGAAGCCCAGCCGTCCGTTGTTCGCGACGAAGCAGGGGTGGCCCTCGGTCATGCCCGTCTCGATCTCCTGGAAGCCGGAGCGGGACAGCTCGGCGGCGGGGAGCGCGGGCTTGGTGAGCTTGTAGCAGATGCCGGAGAGCGTGGAGGAGATCTCCTCCAGGTAGACCGGCAGGACCGCGTCGCTCAGGCCGAGCGCGCCGCGCAGCTCGGTGAAGAACTCCAAGGAGTTCAGGGCCAGTTCGGTGCCGTCGCGGTGGCGGGTGATCGAGTCGGCGTCGATCTGCCAGTGGTCCAGGCGCAGGACCCGGGCGGCGAAGCGGTAGCGGGTGAGGCCGTCGTCGCTGCGGATCACGTACGCGCCCTCGCCCAGCGGCTCGGGGGTGAGCAGCCGCTCGTGGGCGAACTCGGCGAGCGCCTTGCGGATGAGCAGGTGGTTGGCTGTGGCCCAGCGCTCCGGGGTCAGGTGCGCCACGGCGTCGGACAGGGTCATATCGCCAGTTCCCTTTCGCGTACTGCTGCTTCGAACTGCTCGCGGGTGCAGAAGCTCAGCAGGGCTTCCTTCTCCGGCTTCTGGATGACGGTCTCGGGGCGGAACCCGACGGTTTCGTTGAGGGTGTGCACCGCTGTGTTGCGCACATCGGGCTCGACGACGACACGCTCGGTCGCGGGGTCGGCGAAGAGTTCCCGCATCACCGCGGTGATCACACCGCGCGTGAAGCCGGGGATGCGGACGTCGGAGGGCGCGGTGAGGAAGTGCATGCCGACGTCGCCGGGCAGCGGCTCGTAGAGCCCGACGAGTTCGGCGTACCGGGGGTCGTACCGCTCCATAAGGAACGACGGCACGCCCTTGTGCAGGCCGATGAACGCGTCCTGGTGCTCGGACGCGGCGATCGCCATGTACTCGCGCTCGACGTCGGGCAGGGAGGCGTTCCCCATCAGCCAGAAGGAGGCCTTGGGGTGTGTGACCCAGCCGTGCACCAGCTCGGCGTCGGACAGCGGGTCGAGCGGGCGGAAGGTGAAGTCGCCGCCCGTGGTGCGGTCGCCGGTCATGTCGCGGTCGCCGGTCATACGAGGACTCCCTCCGGTGCGGCGAACTCCTGGAACGCGATGGACTTCTCGACCGGGTAGACCTCGCGGCCGAGCAGCTCGCCGACGATGTACGCGTTGCGGTACGCGCCCATGCCGAGGTCGGGGCTGGTGATGGAGTGGGTGTGCACCGAGGCGTTCTGGAGGTAGATGCCGCTTCCGGTGGTGTCGATGCTGTAGTTGCGCGCCACGTCGTAGCGGCCCCGGCCGTCCCAGCGGATGCGGTCGTGGACCGGCGCGAGGAAGTCGGGGACCTGGTACCGGTAGCCGGTGGCGAGGATCAGGCCCTGGGTGCGCAGCCGGAAGTCCTTCTCCTGCTCCTCCTGGCGCAGCCCCAGCGTGTACGTGCGGTTCTCGCTGTCGTACGTCGCCTCGGTGAGCGCGGTGTTGGTGAGCAGCCGGGTCTGGACGGGACCGGTGAGGTTCTTCTGGTAGAGCAGGTCGAAGATGGCGTTGATCAGCTCGCCGTCGATGCCCTTGAAGAGACCCTTCTGTGCCGTCTCCAGGCGGTAGCGGGTCGCCTCGGGCAGCGCGTGGAAGTAGTCGATGTACTCCGGAGAGGTCATCTCCAGCGTCAGCTTGGTGTATTCGAGGGGGAAGAAACGGGGGGAGCGGGTGACCCAGTTCAGCCGGTAGCCGTGGACGTCGATCTCGCTCAGGAGGTCGTAGTAGATCTCGGCGGCGGACTGGCCGCTGCCGACGAGCGTGATCGACTCCTTCTTCTGCAGCTCCGCCTTGCTCTGGAGGTAGCGCGAGTTGTGGATCGCGTCTCCGCCGAGGCCGTCGCAGGCCTCGGGCAGGTGCGGCGGCGTGCCGGTGCCGAGGACGAGGCGGCGGGCGCGGAAGAGGTCGCCGGCGGTGGTCCGTACGACGTAGAGGTCGTCCTCGTAGGTGACCTCCTCGACCGTCGTGCTGAAGCGGACCGAGGTGAGCTGCGCGGCGGCCCAGCGGCAGTAGTCGTTGTACTCGGTCCGCAGGGGGTAGAAGTTCTCGCGGATGTAGAAGGAGTACAGCCGTCCCGAGTCCTTCAGGTAGTTCAGGAAGGAGTACGGCGATGTCGGGTCGGCCAGCGTGACCAGGTCCGACATGAACGGCGTCTGGAGGTGGGCGCCCTCCAGGAACATCCCGGAGTGCCACTCGAAGTCGGGCTTGGACTCCAGGAAGAGGCCGCTCAGCTCGTCCAGCGGCTCGGTCAGGCAGGCGAGGCCGAGGTTGAACGGGCCGAGGCCGATGCCGATGAAGTCGTACGGCGCGGGCGGCTGGTGGGGGTCAGCAGGCGCGGTCAAGGTTCTCTCCCAGGTACTGCTCGGCGTGGCCGGCGATCAGATCGAGGACAGCCGTGATGTCGGCGGTGGTGGTCTCGGGGTTGAGCAGGGTGAACTTCAGGAACTGGCGGTCGCCCACCTTGGTGCCCGCGACGACCGCGTCACCGGAGGCGAACAGGGCCTTGCGGGCGTAGAGGTTGGCGCGGTCGATCGCGGACGGGTCGCAGATCGCCGTGGGGATGTAGCGGAAGACGAGCGTGGAGAGCTGCGGCTCGACCACGACGTCGAAGCGGGGGTCGGCGGCGAGCAGTTTCCAGCCCTCCGACGCCAGGTCGCACACCTCGTCGAAGAGGCCGCCGATGCCGTCGGCGCCCATCACGCGCAGGGTCATCCACAGCTTGAGGGCGTCGAAGCGCCGGGTCGTCTGGAGGGACTTGTCGACCTGGTTGGGGATGCGCTCCTGCACCATGCGGCGCGGGTTGAGGTACTCGGCGTGGTAGGTGACGTGGGAGAGCGTCGCCCCGTCGCGCACGAGCACGGCCGAGGAACTGACCGGCTGGAAGAAGGACTTGTGGTAGTCCACGGTGACGGAGTCGGCGCGCTCGATGCCGTCCAGGAGGTGCCGGTTCTTCCGGGAGGCGAGCAGCCCGCAGCCGTACGCGGCGTCCACGTGCATCCAGGTGCCGTACTGGGCGCACAGCTCGGCGATCTCGGGCAGCGGGTCGATGGAGCCGAAGTCGGTGGTGCCCGCGGTGGCGACGACAGCCATGGGGGAGAGGTCGTCGCGCCGGCAGCGCTCCAGCTCGCGGGCGAGGGCCACGGTCTGCATGCGCTTGTTGTGGTCGGTGGGGATCACCACGACGGCTTCCTCGCCGAGGCCGAGCAGCCGGGCCGCCTTCTGGACGCTGAAGTGGCCGACCTCGGAGGCGAAGACGCGCATCCGGGCGGGGTCCTGCTCCTTGGCCTCCTCGCGGGCGAGCAGCAGCGCCTGGAGGTTGGACTGGGTGCCGCCGCTGGTGAAGACCCCGTCGGCGGCCGGGCCGAGCCCGATGCGTTCGCAGGTCCAGTCGATGATCCGGCGCTCGATGAGCGTGCCGCCCGCGGACTGGTCCCAGGTGTCGAGCGAGGAGTTGATGGCGGAGAGCACCGCTTCGCCCAGGACGGCGGGGATGACGACAGGGCAGTTGAGGTGGGCGAGGTAGCGGGGGTGGTGGAAGTACACCGCGTCGCGCAGATACAGCTCCTCGAGCTCGTCGAGCGCGGCGATGGTGTCGTGCAGGGGCTTCTCCAGGTCGACGGCGTCGATGCGGGGCGCGAGCTCGTCGACGGAGATGCCGGTGAACGGACGTGCGGTGGTGGCGAGTTGGGCCGCCACCCGCTCGACTCCTTCGATCACGGAGCTGCGGTACCGCTCCGCGGTGGTGTCATTGAGCAGGTGCGAGCGCATGAACTGTCCTCCAGGTGAGGGGACTTGACCGCGCACTCGGGGACAGGAGTGTGGGGAGGCGCGCGGAGTGTGAAACTAAGGTTAGCCTAACCTAAGTTCCTCTCCCACTGGTCCCCGGGTGCCCCTGTGTGACAAAAACGGAGCCGCCCCTTCCGTGGAGGCAAGGGGCGGCTGTCGGTGCGAGGGGGCGTCGACGCGCGTGGCGGACGTCAGTGAGGGTCGGGCGGCGGCCGTCGACGTGAGGGTCAGGCGCCCTTCTTGAGCTTCTTCGCCTTCTCGATCGCGTCCGCCAGGTCCTCCAGGATCGGCGCGCACTTGTCGTACGAGAAGATGGGCTCGGTGACGCGCGGGATGACCTGGCCGGCCTTGACGGCGGGCAGCTTCTTCCAGGTCGGCTTGGACTTGTCCAGGTCGGCCGGCTGGATGGCGGAGGTGCGGTTGTCCATCATGATGATGTCCGCGTCGTACTTGTCGACGTTCTCCCAGCTGAGGTTCTCGAACCAGCCGCCGGACTCCTTCTTCGCCTTCTCCGGCGGCTCGATGAAGTTCACGCCGAGGGACTTGAAGTACTCCAGGTCGGCCGAGAGGTTCGTGCCGGAGACGTAGAACAGCTCCTGGCTCGCGGAGCCGACGAGGACCTTGATGTTTTTGTGCGCCTTGGCGACCTTGCGCAGCCGCTCGGAGGCGTCCTCGAAGCGCTTCTTCGCCTTGACGACCTTGTCCGCCTTCACGTCCGCGCCCAGCGACTCGGCGAGCGCGAGGATGCGCTGGAGCGGGTGGGTCATCTGGCGGTCGTAGACGCTGACGCCGACGCTCGGGGCCCCGACCTTGAGGACCTTCTCCTTGCTCTCCTCCGGCACGTACCAGAGGGTGCCCTGGTCGTCGAACATCGTGGAGATCAGCACGTCGGGGGCGAGGGCCGCGTACTTCTCGATCTTGAACTGACCCCATTCGTTGCCGATGATGGTCAGCTTGCTGATGTCCATGTCGCCGGCCTGGACGTCGGCCTTGCCGTCCTTGGTCTTCGTCGGGCCGAAAACGCCCTTGCACTCGATGCCGTAGTCGAACAGGGCGGCGGCGACGCCGGTGAACGCGACGATGTTCTTCGGCGTGGCGTCACGCTTGGCCGTCTGGCCGCGGTCGTCCTTGAAGCTCCAGGGGCCGGACTTGGCCGCGCCGCCCTCGCCCTTGCTGTCCCCGTCCTTTTTGTCGTTGCCGCAGGCTGCCAGGACGGCGGTGAGGCCGAGGGCGCCACCGGCGGCGAGTATGCCGCGGCGGGAGGGCTTGTGGGGACGGGGCTGGGACATGTGGGTTCTCTGCTTTCGTGACGGTGCGGTGGCGGGGCCACTGGCCGGAAGTAGAGCTTAGGCTAGCCTAAGCTCACCTGGAGTCCAGAGGCCCCTGCGTCACACCGTCACGAGGGGGCTCGGCCGCCGCTCGTCCCAGGCGCGTGTTGCCCGGAGTCAGCCCGCGAAACCCAGCTCCCTGGCGATGAGCATCCGCTGCACCTCGCTGGTGCCCTCGCCGATCTCCAGGATCTTGGAGTCCCGCCACATCCGGGCCACGGGGTACTCGTTCATGAAGCCGTAGCCGCCGTGGATCTGGGTGGCCTCGCGGGCGTTGTCCACGGCCACCGTCGAGGAGTAGAGCTTGGCGATCGCCGCCTCCTTCTTGAACGGCTCACCGGCGACCAGCCGCGACGCCGCGTCCCGCCAGCCGACCCGCGCCATGTGCGCCCGCGTCTCCATGTCGGCGAGCTTGAACTGGATGGCCTGGTTCGCCCCGATCGGCTTGCCGAAGGCGTGCCGCTCCTTGGCGTACTTCACCGACTCGTCCACACAGCCCTGTGCGAGGCCGGTGGCGAGCGCGGAGATGGCGACGCGGCCCTCGTCCAGGATCCGCAGGAACTGGGCGTAGCCACGGCCCTCCTCGCCGAGCAGGTTCGCCACGGGGACGCGCACGTCGGAGAAGGACAACTCGCGGGTGTCCGACGCGTTCCACCCCACCTTCGAATACGGCGCGGCGACCGTGAAGCCCGGTGTCCCCGACGGCACGATGATGGAGGAGATCAGCGGGCGGCCGTCCGGCTTGCGGCCGGTGACGGCGGTGACCGTGACCAGGCCGGTGATGTCCGTACCGGAGTTGGTGATGAAGCACTTCGAGCCGTTGATGACCCATTCGTCGCCGTCCCGGACCGCCGTGGTGCGGGTGCCGCCCGCGTCCGAGCCGCCGTCCGGCTCGGTCAGGCCGAAGGCGCCGAGCACCTCGCCGGAGCAGAGCTTCGGCAGCCACCGGCGCTTCTGCTCCTCGGTGCCGAACAGGTGCAGCGGCATCGCGCCGAGCGAGACGCCCGCCTCCAGGGTGATCGCCACGGAGGAGTCGACGCGGGCCAGCTCTTCGAGGGCGATGCCGAGGGCGAAGTAGTCACCGCCCATCCCGCCGTACTCCTCCGGGAAGGGCAGGCCGAACAGGCCCATGCGGCCCATCTCGCGGACGATCTCGTAGGGGAACTCGTGGCGTTCGTAGAAGTCGCCGATCTTCGGGGCGACGACGTCGTGGGCGAACGCCTCCACCGTGCGGCGGAGTTCCTCGTGCTCGGGGCTCAGACGGTGGTCCATCGTGTACTCACTGTTCCTGGTGGGTCAGGGCGCGGACGGTGCGGGACGGGCTCGGTCGGCCCAGGTGGCCGGCCATCCAGGCGCTTGTGGCGCTGAGGCGGCCGAGGTCGACCCCGGTCTCGATGCCGAGGCCGTGCAGCATCCATACGAGGTCTTCGGTGGCGAGGTTCCCGGTGGCGCTCTTCGCGTAGGGGCAGCCGCCGAGGCCGCCCGCGGAGGCGTCGACCGTGGTCACGCCGTGCTGGAGGGCGGCCAGGGTGTTGGCGAGCGCCTGGCCGTACGTGTCGTGGAAGTGGACGCCGACGCGGTCGGTCGGCACATCCGCCTCGTTCAACGCCGTGAGCAGGGCGCGTACATGGCCCGGTGTGGCCACGCCGATGGTGTCGCCGAGGCTCAGCTCGTCGCATCCCATGTCGAGCAGGGCGCGGCAGACCCGGACGACCTGGCCGACGGGGACCGGGCCCTCCCAGGGGTCGCCGAAGCACATGGAGAGATAGCCCCGGACGTGCATCTTCTGCTCCCGCGCACGGGAGACCACCGGGTCGAACATCGTCAGGGCCTCGTCGACCGTGCGGTTGAGGTTGGCCTTGGCGAAGGACTCGGTGGCGCTGGCGAAGACGGCGACGCGGTGGGCGCCGAGGGCAAGCGCACGCTCCAGGCCGCGTTCGTTCGGCACGAGGACCGGCAGGTGCACGCCCTGGAGGTCGCCGAGGAGCGGGAAGAGCCGCTCGGCGTCGGCCAGTTGGGGCACCCACTTGGGGTGCACGAAGCTGGTCGCCTCGATGGTGGTCAGGCCCGCGTCGGCGAGGCGGTGGACGAACTCCGCCTTGATCTCCGTGGGGACGACCGACTGCTCGTTCTGCAGGCCGTCGCGCGCGCCGACCTCGTGGATGCGGACGCGGGGCGGCAGGTCGGGGGAGACGACCTTCATGGGGAGGCCGATCGCACCTGACGTGGTCATCCCTGGGCCTCCTTGGCCGGCTCGGCGGTGCCGGTAGTCCCGGCGGCCCCGGTGGGCCCGGCGGTGCTGGCAGTCCCGGCAGCCCCGGTGGTCGGCGCGTCCGGCGCGTCCGCCAGCTCCGTCGGGAGGACCACCGCGAGCACCTGGTCCATGGCGACCGTCGACCCCGGCGTCACGTCCAGCTCGGTGACGGTGCCCGCGTGCGGCGCGGCGATGACGTGCTCCATCTTCATCGCCTCGACCACCAGCAGGCTCTGACCGGCGCTCACCTGGTCGCCGGGGGAGACCTTCACGACCGTGACCGTGCCCGGCATGGGGGCGGTGAGGGCGTCGGCCCCGGCGTGCGCGGCGCCCGTGAGGCTCGCCTCGACGGGGTCGTGGTCCCGCACGTGCCACGCGTCGCCGTCGCGGCCCAGCCAGTCACCCGCGCGGTGGAAGGTGTGCCGGATGCCGTCGACGGTGACCGAGACGCGGTCGGCGGTGACCGTGTGGCCGCTGCCCCGGAGCCGGTGGGCGACGGGTTCGAGTCCCGGCGCGTGCAGCCAGTGGGCCAGCGGCGCCGGTGTCCCCCCGAGCCGCCAGCCGCTCGGCACCGAGAAGGGGTCCGTCCAGCCGCCCTGGGCGGGCGCGAGCGCGGCCTCCCGCACCGCTGCCGCCGCCTCGTACACCTCGTCCGGCACGCCGTCGGGGACGAGGCCGTCCGCCTCACGCTCCACCAGGCCGGTGTCCAGCTCGCCCGCCACCACCGCCGGGTGGGCGAGCAGCCTGCGCAGGAAGCCCGCGTTCGTCGGCACGCCCAGCGTGACCGTCCCGGCGAGCGCCGCGCGGAGCTTGCGCAGGGCCGTGGCGCGGTCGGGGCCGTACGCGATGACCTTGGAGAGCATCGGGTCGTAGAGGCTGCCGACCTCCGTGCCCTCGCTCAGGCCGGAGTCGGTGCGCACGCCGTCGCCCTGCGGCTCGCGCAGGGAGAGGACCGTGCCGCCCGAGGGCAGGAAGCCGCGCGAGGGGTCCTCGGCGCAGATCCGGGCCTCCACCGCGTGCCCGGTCAGGGTGATGTCCTCCTGCGTGAACGGCAGGCGCTCACCCGCCGCCACCCGCAGCTGCCACTCCACCAGGTCGAGCCCCGTGATCAGCTCGGTGACCGGGTGCTCCACCTGGAGGCGGGTGTTCATCTCCATGAAGTAGTACGAGGAGGGGTCCTTGCCCGGGACGATGAACTCCACGGTGCCCGCGCCCGCGTACCCGCAGGAGCGGGCCGCCTGGACTGCCGCCTCGCCCATCGCCGCGCGAGTGGCCTCGTCCAGGAGGACGCTGGGCGCCTCCTCGATGATCTTCTGGTGGCGGCGCTGGAGGGAGCACTCGCGCTCGCCGAGGTGGATCACGTGCCCATGGCCGTCCGCGAGGACCTGGATCTCGATGTGCCGGGGGCGGTCGATCCACCGCTCCACGAGGAGCGTGTCGTCACCGAAGGAGGCGCGGGCCTCGCGGCGGGCCGCCGCGATCTCCTCGGCGAGCAGCGAGGCGTCCCGCACCAGGCGCATGCCCTTGCCGCCGCCGCCCGCGCTCGGCTTGAGCAGCACCGGGGTGCCGATCTCCCGCGCCGCGGCGGCCAGTTCGGCGTCGGTCAGGCCGCTGCCCGATGAGCCGGGGACGACCGGAACTCCGGCCGCCTTCACCGTCTCCTTGGCGCGGATCTTGTCGCCCATGAGGGAGATGGCCGCGGCGGGCGGGCCGATGAAGGTCAGTCCGGCGTCGGCGCAGGCCTGCGCGAAGTCGGCGTTCTCCGCGAGGAAGCCGTAGCCCGGGTGGACCGCCTGGGCGCCGGACTTCGCGGCCGCCTCCAGGATGCGGTCCACGCGCAGATAGCTCTCGGTGGCGGGCGCGGGACCGATCCGTACCGCCGTGTCCGCCTCGCGCACATGGCGGGCGTCCGCGTCCGCGTCGCTGAACACCGCCACCGAGCGGATGCCGAGCGTCCGCAGGGTGCGGATGACGCGGACCGCGATCTCGCCGCGATTGGCGACCAGAACAGTGCTGAACATCAGTGGGTTCCTCACGTCACATCCGGAAGACGCCGAAGCCGGGCGCGCCGGGCTCCTTCTGGGGAAGGGGAGCGCCCGCACAGGCGGTCAGGGCGAGGCCGAGGACCTGCCGGGTCTCCAGGGGGTCGATCACACCGTCGTCCCAGAGCCGGGCCGTGGCGTAATAGGCGTTGCCCTGCTCCTCGTACTGCGCGCGGATCGGGTCCTTGAAGGCCTCTTCGTCCTCGGCCGGCCACTGCTCGCCGCGCCCCTCCAGCTGGTCGCGCTTGACGGTGGCGAGGACGGAGGCGGCCTGTTCGCCGCCCATCACGGAGATCTTGGCGTTCGGCCACATCCACAGGAAGCGGGGGCTGTAGGCCCGGCCGCACATCGAGTAGTTGCCCGCGCCGTACGAACCGCCGACGACGACCGTCAGCTTCGGCACGCGTGTGCACGCCACGGCCGTGACCATCTTCGCGCCGTGCTTGGCGATGCCGCCCGCCTCGTAGTCCCGCCCGACCATGAAGCCCGAGATGTTCTGCAGGAAGACCAGGGGGATGCCGCGCTGGTCGCACAGCTCGATGAAGTGGGCGCCCTTCTGGGCGGATTCGGAGAACAGGATGCCGTTGTTCGCGACGATCCCGACCGGGTGGCCGTGGATGTGGGCGAAGCCGGTGACCAGGGTCGTGCCGTACTCCGCCTTGAACTCGGCGAAGCGGGAGCCGTCCACCACGCGCGCGATGACCTCCCGGACGTCATAGGGAGTGCGGGAGTCCGTCGGCACCGCGCCGTACAACCCCAGGGGGTCGACCTTCGGCTCCTCCACCGGCTGGACCGGCCAGGGCAGTTCGCCGCGCGCGGGGAGCGTGGAGACGATGGTCCGCACGATCCGCAGCGCGTGCGCGTCGTCCTCCGCCAGGTGGTCGGTGACCCCGGAGGTGCGGGAGTGGACCTCGCCGCCGCCCAGCTCCTCGGCCGTCACCACCTCGCCGGTCGCCGCCTTCACCAGGGGCGGGCCGCCGAGGAAGATCGTGCCCTGATTCCGCACGATCACCGCCTCGTCGCTCATCGCCGGGACATACGCCCCGCCCGCCGTGCAGGAGCCGAGGACCGCCGCGATCTGCGGGATGCCCGCGCCCGACATCCGCGCCTGGTTGTAGAAGATCCGCCCGAAGTGCTCGCGGTCGGGGAAGACGTCGTCCTGCATCGGCAGGAAGGCGCCGCCCGAGTCGACGAGGTAGAGGCACGGGAGGCGGTTCTCCAGGGCCACCTCCTGGGCGCGCAGGTGCTTCTTCACCGTCATGGGGTAATACGTGCCGCCCTTGACGGTGGCGTCATTGGCGACGATCACGCACTCGCGGCCCGAGACCCGGCCGATCCCCGCGATGACACCGGCCGCCGGGGCGTCCCCGCCATAGAGCCCGTCGGCCGCGAGGGGGGCCAGCTCCAGGAAGGGCGAGCCGGGGTCGAGGAGCGTGTCCACGCGGTCCCGGGGCAGCAGCTTGCCGCGCGCCACATGGCGGGCCCGCGCCCGCTCGCCGCCGCCGAGCGCGGCCGCCGCGAGCTTGGCCCGCAGCTCTTCGACGAGCGCGGTGTGCGCCGTCTCGTTCGCCCGCCATGCCTCGGACGCGGGATCAGCCGCGCTCGTCAGCACTGGTGCCTGCCGCATCAGTCGAGCCCCCTTGCTCGGTCCACCCGGTCACGCTCGGATCGGTTAATGAGCGTTAACGCGTTTCCATCAGGTTAACGACCGCTAACGGACCTGTCTAGAATTAATTTCATGGCCACCAGAACCGACGCCCCCACCCGCCGCGAGCAGATCCTCAGGGAGGCTGCCCGGCTCTTCGCCGAGCGCGGCTTCCACGGGGTCGGCGTGGACGAGATAGGTGCCGCCGTCGGCATCAGCGGCCCCGGCCTCTACCGGCACTTCGCGGGCAAGGACGCGATGCTCGCCGAGCTGCTGGTCGGCATCAGCGGGCAGCTCCTGACGGGCGGCAAGCGCTGTGTGGCCGACACGGACGGCTCGCCCTCGCGGGTCCTCGACGCGCTCATCGAGGGGCACATCGACTTCGCCCTCGACGACCGCTCCCTGATCACCCTGCACGACCGCGAGCTCGACCGCCTGCGCGACAGTGACCGCAAGCTGGTCCGCCAGCTCCAGCGGCAGTACGTGGAGATCTGGGTCGAGGTGGTGCGCAAGGTCTACCCGGACCTCGCGGAGAACGCCGCCAGGGTCTGCGTGCACGCGGTCTTCGGGCTGCTGAACTCCACGCCGCACCTCAGCCGCCGCGACGCGCTGCCCAGCCGCGCGGGCATGGCGGAGCTGCTGCACAGCCTCGCGCGCGGGGCGTTCGCGGCGGCGGCCGCCCAGTGACCTGACGCGGTGGCCGCCGAGTGATGTGCGTCTCTGGACGCCCCTGGTGACCGCCGGGTAACCTTTCTCTGAGCAAGCGCTTAGTCCGCTGAGTCGACGTAGGCAGTAGGCAGAGGGAGTTCTCCGTGCGCCGTACCGTTTTCAATGAGGACCACGAGGCGTTCCGGGAGACCCTGCGCGCCTTCATCGAGGCCGAGGTCGTCCCCGTCCACGACGAGTGGTTCGCCGCCGGTCAGGTACCGCGCGAGTTCTACTACAAGCTCGCCGAGCTGGGCCTCTTCGGGATCAACGTCCCCGAGGAGTTCGGCGGCGCCGGTCTGGACACGCACAAGTTCGAAGCCGTCCAGTACGAGGAGACGGCCCGCGCGGGCGTCAGCTTCGGCGGCTCCGGCGTGCACGTGCTGCTCGCCCTGCCCTACATCAAAATGCTCGCCACCGACGAGCAGAAGAAGCGCTACCTGGAGAAGTTCGTCTCCGCCGAGGAGATGTGGGCCCTCGCGATGACCGAGCCGGGCACCGGCTCCGACCTCGCGGGCATGAAGACCACCGCCAAG
The DNA here is from genome assembly GCF_019400875.1 of Streptomyces anatolicus. NCBI lineage: Bacteria > Bacillati > Actinomycetota > Actinomycetes > Kitasatosporales > Streptomycetaceae > Streptomyces > Streptomyces anatolicus. The sequence continues at coordinate 16,105 of NZ_WMBF01000070.1, forward strand.
CTCTCCGAGGACGGCACGCACTACGTCCTCAACGGCTCCAAGACCTTCATCACCGGTGGCGTGCACGCCGACCGCGTGATCGTCTGCGCCCGCACCGCCGCGCCGACCGCCGAGGACCGCCGCTTCGGCATCTCCCTCTTCGCCGTCGACACCAAGTCCGAGGGCTACTCCATCGGCCGCAAGCTCGACAAGCTCGGCCTGAAGACCTCCGACACCGCCGAGCTGGCGTTCGTCGACGTCAAGGTCCCCGTGGAGGACCTCCTCGGCGAGGAGAACAAGGGCTTCTACTACCTCGGCAGCAACCTCCCCTCCGAGCGCTGGGGCATCGCCTACGGCGCGTACGCGCAGGCCAAGGCCGCCGTGCGGTTCGCCAAGGAGTACGTCCAGGACCGCACCGTCTTCGGCAAGACGGTCGCCTCCTTCCAGAACACCAAGTTCGAACTGGCCGCCTGCCAGGCCGAGGTGGACGCCGCCGAGGCCGTCGTCGACCGCGCCCTCGAAGCCCTGGACGCGGGCGAGCTGACCGCCGCCGAGGCCGCCTCCGCCAAGCTGTTCACCACCGAGGTCGCGCACCGCGTCATCGACAAGTGCCTCCAGCTGCACGGCGGCTACGGCTTCATGAACGAGTACCCCATCGCCCGCCTGTACGCGGACAACCGCGTCAACCGCATCTACGGCGGCACCAGCGAGGTCATGAAGATGATCATCGCGAAGGACATGGGCCTCTAGGGATCACTCCGCAAGCCGCCCAGTAGAACTACCTTCATGAACCAGGCACTTGACGCCCTCCTCGATCTGCTCGACCTGGAGCAGATCGAGGAGAACATCTTCCGGGGCGTGAGCCGCTCGGCGCTCGTGCCCCGCGTCTTCGGCGGCCAGGTCGCCGCGCAGGCCCTGGTCGCCGCCGGCCGCACCGTCCCCGGCGACCGTCCCGCCCACTCCCTGCACGCGTACTTCCTGCGCGCCGGCGACGCGGGCGCGCCGATCGTCTACACCGTCGACCGGATCCGCGACGGCCGCTCCTTCACCACGCGCAGGGTGGTCGCCGTCCAGCACGGGCAGCCGATCTTCCACCTCTCCGCGTCCTTCCAGACGTACGAGGAAGGCCTGGAGCACCAGGCCGCGATGCCGGACGCGCCCGACCCCGAGACGCTGCCCACCGCCGCCGAGATGCTGCCCCGCCATCTGCCGGAGCCGGTCGCCCAGCGGCTGATCGAGGCGCGCGCCGCCGTCGACCTGCGCTACGCCGACGTGCCGCCCTGGGGCACCGTCGGGCAGCCGCGCGAACCGCGCTCCCAGGTGTGGTTCCGCACCCACGGCAAGCTGGCCGACGATTCGCTGCTGCACGTCTGCCTCGCCACGTACGTCTCCGACATGACGCTCCTCGACTCCGTGCTGCTCGCGCACGGCCGGGGCGGCTGGGCGGTCGGCGACGTCGTCGGTGCCTCGCTCGACCACGCCATGTGGTTCCACCGGCCCTTCCGGGCGGACGAGTGGCTGCTCTACGACCAGGAGTCGCCGTCGGCCTCCGGCGGGCGAGGCCTCGGCCAGGCGCGGATCTGGACGCAGGACGGGCGGCTCGCGGTGACGGTCATTCAAGAAGGCGTGGTGCGCGTCCCGCGCTGACGGGCGTGGTGTGCGTCCCGCGCTGAAGGGCAGGGCTCGCGTTCCGTGCTGATCGGACATACCGTCCGAATACATGAGTGACATGAGTGGTACGGGTGACACGAGTGGCATGAGTGAGCAACCGTCAGAGAAGCCGGAAGGCGGCGGCGAGAGCGCCTTCACCGTCATCGTCGCCGCCGTCGCCAACCTCGGGATCGCCCTTGCCAAGGCCGTCGCCGGTGTCATCAGCGGATCCAGCGCGATGCTCTCCGAAGCGGCGCACTCCGTGGCCGACACCGTCACCGAGCTGATGCTGCTCGTCTCCCTCAAGGCGGGCGAGCGGCCCGCCGACGAGGAGCATCCGCTCGGCTACGGAGGGGCCCGCTACATCTGGGCGCTGCTCGCCTCCGTCGCCACCTTCGTCGGCGGCGGCGTCTTCGCCGTGTACGACGGCATCCACACCCTCACCCACGGCCACGAGCCGGGCGACCCGCTCATCTCGTACCTCGTGCTCGGTGTCGCCTTCCTCTTGGAGGGCTACTCGCTGCGCACCGGCCTCAAGCAGGCGCGCGGCGAGGCCGACCGCTACGGAGTGCGCCTCAAGCGCTATCTGCGCCACACCCCCGACACGGCGGTCAAGGCCGTCGTCATGGAGGACTCGGCGGCGCTCGCGGGCCTCCTGCTCGCCGCGGCCGGACTGCTCGGCGGACAGCTCACCGGGTCCGGGGTGTGGGACGGCGTCGCCTCGCTCTGCATCGGCGTGCTGCTCGTGTACGTCGCCTGGGTCCTCGGGCACGCCAACTCCGAGCTGCTGATCGGCCGTCCGCTGCCCGCCGGGATGCGGGCCGTGGTGCGGGCCGAACTCCTCGCCGACCCGCACGTCGTGGACGTACTGGAGCTGACCACGCTGCTCCAGGGTCCCAAGGAGGCCCTGGTCGCCGCCAAGGTGGACTTCCGGGACGTGTCGAGCGCGGCGGACATCGAGCGGGCCTGCGACCGCATGGCGCGGCGCCTTCGGGAGCGCTTCCCCGCGATCAGGCGGGTCTACCTGGACCCGACGCCGGGGCCGGGTCAGGACTCCGGGGTCAGCCCCGCCGCGTTCAGCAAGTAGGCCGTCATCGGGTCGTAGTGTCGCGGGCTCGTGACGTGGTCGTCCAGGGGGACCGTCACCTGGACCGTGCCCTCGGCCTCGCCGATGAACAGCGCCGGGTCGTTGCAGTCCGCGTAGCCGACCGAGTCGAGGCCGCGCTGGCCCGCGCGGCCCGCCCAGCCGTGGTCGGCGACCACCAGGTCGGGCTGCGGGCGGCCCGCGCGCTCCAGGCCGTCCAGGATCGCGTTCATCGGCTCGGGGGAGTGCGTGTGCCACAGCGTCGCGCCGCGCTCCAGGACCGCCACGTCGGCGAATTGGAAGACCATGCCCTCGTCGGCCATCAGCCCCTCGGGGATCACCACGATCTCGCAGCCCGCCGCGCGCAGGGCGGCGGCCGTCGCGCGGTGCACGTCGAGCAGCCCTCCGGGGTGGCCGGTGGCGAAGAGGACGCTCTCCTTGCCGGCGGCCGCCTTGCGCAGACGGGCCGCCATGCGCTCCAGGGCGTCGACCGTCAGCTCCGGGTCGATGGTGTCCTGGCCCTGCCGGTGTCCTGGATCGTCGATGACGCCACAGCGCTCGGCCATCACCGCGAGGACGTCCTGCTCGTCGGTCCAGCGGTCGCCGAGCTCCAGGCCGAGCCAGTAGTGACGGTCGCCGTTCGCGAGCTTCCTGTAGTGGCTGAGGTTGTTCTCACGGGGGGTGGCGACATCGCCGGCGATGCGGGTGCGGACGAGATGGTCGACTAGCGCGGGACGGCTGGGTATCGGCATGCTCCCCATTCTGCCGTCGGTCGGGGCGCGGGGACGGGCCGTATCGAAGCCTGGACCTGTGACCTGCGCCCCTCCGGGCGCCCGGCGGGCATCACGGCTCAGCTCTCGCGGGCCGGCTCTCAAGGGTCAGCGTTCACGGCTCAGCTCTCGCGGCTCAGTACGAACCACAGCTCCATCCGTACGTCCGGGTCGTCCAGGTCCGCCCCCAGCAGCGCCGCACACCGCGCGATGCGCTGGCGGACCGTGTTGCGGTGGACGGAGAGCGCGACCGCCGTGCGGTCCCAACTGCCGTGCAGGGAGAGCCAGGTCCGCAAGGTCTCCACGAGCGCCCCGTTCCCGGCGAGCGGGGCGAGCAGCACGCGCGCGTGGGTGTCGGCCTCCTCCGGGGAGACCAGCGAGGCGATGCCGTGGGCGTGGTGCCGTACGAGGGGGCGGCGGGTGGCCTCCGCGCGGCGCAGGGCGCGGGCCGCCTGGGCGTCGGCCGCCGCGAGGGCGTCCGGGGCGGCGGGGGCGGAGACGCCGAGGGTCCAGCCGTCCGCCGGGGCCACGTCGCGGTCGGCGGGGACGAGCAGGCGTACGACGTCCTCGCGCGGGTCGACGAGACCGGTGCCGAGCGCCGCGGCGAGCGCCGAGGCGGCCAGCGGGGTGCGCTCCCCGCGCGCGTGCACCACGGTCCAGGCGGCGCTGCCCAGGAGAGGCCCGGTCTCCTCGGGGGCGGCACCGAGGAGCAGCCGTACGAGGGCCGCCGAGCGGGCCGCTTCGGAGTCGCCCTGGTGCTCCCCGGTGAGCAGGGAGAGCAGTACGACCGCGGCCCCGGCGATGGTGTGGTCGCCCGGTTCGCGGCGCTCCGTGGCGATCCCCAGGGCGAAGCCGCGCCCGCCGCCGAGCGCGTAGGCGGCGAGGTGGCTCCCTGCGGCCGTGTCGGCGGCCGAGGCGGGGGCGGCGGGCACGGCGCGCCGCACGACCCCGGTGAGGTCCCGCAGCGCGTCCTGTACCGCGTCCGGCGCCTGCCCGGCCGCCTGTAGCCGCGCCCCGTCCGGGCCGTAGAGCGCCGCGAGCCCGCCGAGCCGCGCCGCCAGCTGGCGCAGGACCGCCGGTACCGGGTCGGGCCGTGCCGCGGCCGTCGCGAGGCTCTGCTGCGCCTCCGTCACCCGCCGCAGCTCGGCATGCCTCGCCTCGGCCATCAGCCGCCACACCGCGCGCGCGACGCCGCTGAACGTGGTGCGGGGCGGGACTTCGAGGAGCGGCAGGCCGTGGCGGTCGCAGGCCTCCACCAGGGCGCGCGGGACCGTGTCGTGCACGGGGGCGACGCCGAAGCCGAGGGCGGCACCGCCTGCCGCCAGGATGCGGGTCACGTACGCGTCGAGACCGCCGTCCGCGCCCGTCGGGTCGGTGATGTGCACGCCCGCCGTCAGGAGCAGCTCGCCTCCGAGGAGGTACGGGTAGGGGTCCCTCATCTCGGAGGTGTGCACCCACTGCACGGCCGTGTCCGCCGCGTCGGGGCCCGCGATCCGGCGCAGGCCCAGGTCCTCGCGGGCCAGGAGTGCGGCGAGCGGGACCGGTGGGGTGGGGGGTGCCGCTG
>NZ_WMBF01000683.1:0-2634 GCF_019400875.1 Streptomyces anatolicus
GCGTTGAGCACCACGTCCTTGCGCCCCCCGAGCACCATGCCACCGCCGCTCCCGCCCCGTACCGCCGTCAGCTCGCCGCGCAGCAGCGCGGTGCCGTGCGCCAGGGAGCGGTGGACGATGGCCGCCCTGCCCCCGCCGCAGAGCAGCGCGGCCACCTCGGCCCGCTGGCGCGCGGTGCCCGCCGCGAAGACCGGGGACGCCGCGAACAGCGAGGTGATGCCGTGGCCGAGGCCCAGGCCCACATCGCGGCGGAAGACCGGCCGCAGGACGCGCACCAGGGTGTCCGCACGCTCCAGGCGTCCGCCGAGCGCCACCGGGACCAGTTCGGCGCCGAACCCCTCGGCGTCGAGCAGCGCCTCGGCCGCGGCCGGGGGCTCGGCCCGCTCGTCGGCCCGGAGCAGGGCGCGCCAGCCGGTCTCGCTGCTGTCGTCCCCCGGGTCCCCGAAGCGCTCGTCGAGGCGCCGGGCCCGGTGGTCGGCCTCCGCCGCGGCCCTGTCCGTGCTGCTCACGGCATCGCCTCCCCGCTCCCGGCCTGACCACCACTCAGACCGCAAGCGTGCGGGCGGGGGCTCGACACCGGCTCGAAGACGGGTCGCCCGGCCGCCGTGCGCGCCGCCTCCTCGCCCTCGGCGGCTTGTTTATTTGCGCAATATCGACAGCTTGTACATTTCCCTCACTGACCATAATCGACCGTGATCTTCACGGTCCGGCCCCGGAAGCCATCCGGGCCATTGGAAATAGGGGGAACGATGGTTCGGATACTGATCGCCGAGGACATGCACATGCTCCGCAAGGCGCTGGTCTCGCTGCTCGAACTGGAGACAGACATCGAGGTGGTCGCCGAGCTGTCATCGGGCACGGACATCGTGCCGACGGCGGTGGCGCTCAAGCCCGACGTCGCGGTGCTCGACATCGACCTGCCGGGCCTGGACGGGATCAGCGCGGCCGGCGCGCTGCACACCGCGGTGCCCGAGTGCCGCACGCTGATCCTCACCAGCCTCGGCAGGCCGGGGAATCTGCGCCGGGCGATGGCCGCACACGTATCCGGCTTCCTCCTCAAGGACATCGACCCCGACCGGCTCAGCGACGCGATCCGGCAGGTGGCCGCGGGCGAGCGGGTGATCGACCCGCAGCTCGCGGTGGCCGCCCTGGACAGCGGTGCCTCGCCCCTGACCGCACGCGAGACGGAGGTGCTGCGCCTCGCCGCCGAGGGGCACGAGGCGGGGCACATCGCCGGACGGCTCCACCTGTCGTCGGGCACCGTCCGCAACTACCTGACGACGGCCGTGCACAAGCTGAACGCCCGCAACCGCGTCGACGCCATCCGGATCGCCCGCGAGGCGGGCTGGCTCTGACCGGCCTGCCTGTTCCGGCTCACACCGGCCGCGCCGACAGCGTGACCGTGGCGCACAGCTGGTACCAGCCGTCCTGCCGGTGGCCCGCCGTGAGCCTGCCGTCGAAGGCGCGGATGCGGGCGGTCAAATTGCCGATGCCGCTGCCGGAGTTGGCGTCACTGTCGCGGACGGCGCCCGGGCCGTGCCCTGCCAGGGCGGCGCCGTCGTTGGCGAGGGTCAGCCGCACCGTGCGGCCCTCGCGCTCGGCGGTGATGGTGCACCGCTCGGCCTTGCTGTGCCGCAGCATGTTGGTCAGGCCCTCGCGCAGCGTGGTGGCGAGCACCGTGTCGACGTCCGTGGGCAGTTCGCCGCAGTCGAGCCGCAGCGCGGTGCGGATGCCGACGCCCGCCAGCATCGAACGGGCGCTCTCCGCCTCGTCGGTGAGCGACATCTGGCGGTAGCCGCGGGCCACGGTCCGTACGTCCGCTAGCGCCTGGCGGGCTGTCCGCAGCACCTCCGTAAGCTCCTGCTCGGCGCGCTCGCGGCGGTCCGGTACGAGCCGGTAGGCCAGCTCGCACTTGAGGGTGATGGTGGAGAGGCTGAAGCCGAGCAGGTCGTGCAGGTCGCGGGCGAACCGCAGCCGCTCCCCGGTGACCGCGGCGCGGGCGATCTCGGCGCGCGAGCGGTGCAGCTCCACGGCGAGTTCGGCCATCCGGGAGAGCCCGAAGACGACGAGGCCCGTCATGGTGCTCAGCGCCGTCGCGTACGCGATGTCGCCCAGGTCGTCGCCGACCAGCCAGAGCCCGAAGGCCCCGGAGGTGACGACGGCCGCGAACAGCGGCCAGCCCGGGACCGCCGGGAGCAGCAGGAGCACCGAGCCCGCGAGGAATCCGGGCAGCCCCCACCACGCCTCGCCGAAGAGGACGAAGGGCAGGAAGGTGAGCACGGCCTGGAGGCCCAGCGTCCACAGCCGGTAGGGCGCGAGGGCCGGAGTGGTGCGCGGGAAGGAGTGGCCGAGCTGGAGGCCGAGCAGGGCGAGGAGGACCACGCCCACCTCGCCGAGCGTGCGCGGCGAGGGGTGCGCGGACATGGCCCAGGCGGTCGCGAGCAGTACGTAACCCACCAGGGCGGCGATGGTCAGGGCGCGGGCCGCGCGCGGGGCCAGGTCGTGCCGGACGGCCGGCCCTTCGGCGGCGGGGCGCGGCACTCCGGTGCCATCCGGGGCGGGCCCGTGCTGGTCATGGCGGGCGGGCCCGTGCTGGTCATGGCGGGAGGGCCCGGGCTGGTCATGGCGGGAGGG
>NZ_WMBF01000684.1:0-2625 GCF_019400875.1 Streptomyces anatolicus
CCACCGGGCCGCACGTCAGCGGGGGAGCGGGGAGGGGTCCGGGGTGTGGTGGATGCGGCGGCGGCGACGGCGCTTGAGGAGTGCCCACGGCCCCCGGGGCCCCGCCGGCATCGCCGGAGTGACCTCCGTGCCGCCCTCCGCCGCCGCCTGCGCGGCCGCCCGCGCCACCGGCAGGAAGCCCTCGCGCCGCGAGATGTCGGGCCGCTCCTCCTCGGGCCACAGGCCGAGCGCCGCGCACAGCGTGGGAAGCACCGCCATGGCAGCCGTCGCGTACCCCTCCGCCGAGGGGTGGTAGTTGTCGGGACCGAACAGCTCCCGCGGGTTCGCCGCGAACTCGGGGCCCAGCAGGTCACCCAGCGACACCGTCCGCCCGCCCTGCTCGACCACGCCGATCGTCTGCGCCGCGGCCAGCTGCCGCGAGACCCGGCGGGCCAGCCACCGCAGCGGCTGGTAGACGTTCTCGACGGTGCCGAGATCGGGGCAGGTGCCGACGACCACCTCCGCCCCGGCCGTCCGCAGCCGCCGCACCGCCGCCGACAGGTGCCGCACCGACCGCGTCGGCGGCATCCGGTGCGTCACGTCGTTCGCGCCGATCATGATGACGCAGACGTCCGGCACCCAGGCGGGGTCGGAGAGGACCAGGGTCACCTGGCGGTCCAGGTCGTCCGACTGCGCGCCCGGCAACGCCACGTTCCGCAGGTCGACCGGCCGCTCCGCCACCGCCGCGAGCCCCGCGGCGAGCAGCGCGCCCGGGGTCTGCCCGGCCCGGTGCACGCCCTGCCCCGCAGCCGTGGAGTCGCCGAGCATCGCGAACCGCACCGGTTCGGAGCAGTCGGAGCAGTCGGGATGGCCGGGATCCTCGCCGTACGCCCGTCCGTAGCGGCCGTCGGACCGCGGCGGATCCGCGTGGCCGCCGCCCACGGTCCGCTTCGCCAGCTGCACCTCGGCGAGCACCACGCCGACCGTCGCGGCCCCGATGAGCCCGATGCCTCCGCCGCCGTACGCCGCCCCCGCGGCGATCCGCCGTGCCACCCTCGCCCTCGACATGCCCCGCAGCCACCTCCTCGTAGCCGAACCGCCGTACAGCCGTACATCCACTCATTGCCCCGTAAGCACGGTCGGCCAATCGCGAGCGGAGGTGAACGGATGACATGGCCCCTTAGGCTGACCGCACCAATTCGTCGCACTACATCGCAGCCCGGAGACAACGGTGCAATTCCACGACTCGATGATCAGTCTCGTCGGCAACACCCCGCTGGTGAAACTCAACAACGTGACCGCGGGCATCCAGGCGACCGTCCTGGCCAAGGTCGAGTACTTCAACCCCGGCGGTTCCGTGAAGGACCGCATCGCCCTGCGCATGATCGAGGCGGCCGAGCAGAGCGGGGAGCTGAAGCCCGGCGGGACCATCGTCGAGCCGACGTCCGGCAACACCGGGGTCGGACTCGCCATCGTGGCCCAGCAGAAGGGCTACAAGTGCATCTTCGTCTGCCCCGACAAGGTGTCACTCGACAAGATCAATGTGCTGCGCGCGTACGGCGCCGACGTCGTCGTCTGCCCGACCGCCGTCGACCCCGAGCACCCGGATTCGTACTACAACGTCTCCGACCGCCTCGTACGCGAGACGCCCGGCGCCTGGAAGCCCGACCAGTACAGCAACCCGAACAACCCGCTCTCCCACTACCACTCCACCGGCCCCGAGCTGTGGGAGCAGACGGAGGGGAAGATCACCCACTTCGTGACGGGCATCGGGACCGGCGGCACGATCTCCGGGACGGGCAACTACCTGAAGGAGGTCTCCGAGGGCCGGGTGAAGGTCATCGGCGCCGACCCCGAGGGGTCCGTGTACTCCGGCGGCTCCGGGCGGCCCTACCTCGTCGAGGGCGTCGGCGAGGACTTCTGGCCGACGGCGTACGACCAGAACGTGACCGACGAGATCATCGCCGTGTCCGACAAGGACTCCTTCCAGATGACGCGGCGCCTGGCCAAGGAGGAGGGGCTGCTCGTCGGCGGCTCCTGCGGCATGGCGGTCGTCGCGGCGCTGCGGGTCGCGGAGCGGCTCGGCCCCGACGACGTCGTGGTCGTGCTCCTGCCCGACTCCGGGCGCGGCTACATGAGCAAGATCTTCAGCGACGAGTGGATGAACGACTACGGCTTCCTGGAGCAGGCCGGTGACGCGCCGCGCGTCGGCGACGTGCTGCGCCGCAAGGAGGGCGGCGCGCTGCCCTCGCTGGTGCACATGCACCCCGAGGAGACGGTGGGCGAGGCCATCGAGGTGCTGCGCGAGTACGGCGTCTCGCAGATGCCGATCGTGAAGCCGGGCGCGGGCCACCCCGACGTGATGGCCGCCGAGGTCATCGGCTCGGTCGTGGAGCGCGAGCTGCTCGACGCCCTGTTCACCCAGCGCGCCTCGCTCGGCGACCCGCTGGAGAAGCACATGTCGGACCCGCTGCCGCAGGTCGGCTCCGGTGAGCCGGTGGGCGACCTGATGTCGGTGCTCGGTGGCGCGGACGCGGCGATCGTCCTGGTCGAGGGCAAGCCGACCGGCGTCGTGAGCCGGCAGGACCTGCTCGCCTTCCTCGCGGAGCAGCAGGGGCAGTGAGCGCCGGGGCCGTGGGCCGGGGC
>NZ_WMBF01000685.1:0-2596 GCF_019400875.1 Streptomyces anatolicus
CGCCCTCGCCCTCGCCTTCACTCCTCATGCGTCGATCATCTCCCCTGCTCCCCCTTGCTCGGCTCCCCGCCCGCTCACACCACCGAGTTTATAGACTTCCTTAACTTCACAAGTTTGTGAAACTCGCGTACTTTCAGAATCATGACCAAGGCAATCACCGTCTCGGGACTCCACAAGTCGTTCGGCAGGACGCACGCCCTGGCCGGGCTCGATCTGGATGTCGAGGCCGGCGAGGTGCACGGGTTTCTCGGGCCGAACGGTTCCGGGAAGTCCACCACTATCCGCGTCCTCCTCGGCCTGCTCCGCGCCGACTCCGGTGCCGCGCAACTGCTCGGCAGGGACCCCTGGCACGACGCCGTCGCCCTGCACCGCCGCGTCGCCTATGTCCCCGGCGACGTCACCCTGTGGCGCAACCTCTCCGGCGGCGAGGTCATCGACCTGTACGGGAAGCTGCGGGGCGGCCTCGACCGGGCCCGGCGCGACGACCTCGTCGAGCGGTTCGAGCTGGACCCGACCAAGAAGGGGCGCACGTACTCCAAGGGCAACCGCCAGAAGGTCGCCCTCGTCGCCGCCTTCGCGTCCGACGTCGACCTGCTGATCCTCGACGAGCCCACCTCCGGGCTCGACCCGCTCATGGAGGAGGTCTTCCAGCGCTGCGTCACCGAGGAGCGCGAGCGCGGGCGGACCGTGCTGCTCTCCTCGCACCTGCTCAGCGAGGTCGAGACGCTCTGCGACCGCGTCAGCATCATCAGAAAGGGAGTGACCGTCGAGAGCGGTTCCCTCGCCGAGCTGCGCCATCTGACGCGGACCAGCGTCACCGCCGAACTCGCGGGCCCGCCCAACGGGTTGGCCCACCTGCCCGGCGTACACGATCTCGCCGTGGAGGGCCAACGGGTCAAGCTCCAGGTCGACACCGACAAGCTCGACGGCGTGCTCAGGTCGCTCACCGAGTCGGGCATCCGCTCCCTGACCAGCACCCCGCCCACCCTGGAGGAACTGTTCCTGCGGCACTACCAGGACGAGGCGGCGGACGGTGACCGAGCGGCGGTGGCCCGATGACCGCCCACGCCTCCCCCGCCACCGCCGCCCTCGGAAGGAGTGAGAGCGCGACCGCGCGACAACTCGCCGGTACCGGCGCCCTGTTGCGGCTCGCCCTGCGCCGCGACCGGGTCATGATGCCCGTCTGGATCCTCCTCGTCGCCGGCCTTGTGCTCACCATGCCCGGCTCCCTGGAGAGCGTGTACGGGACGGCCGCCGAGCGCGCCGACGCCATGGAGTCGATGAACTCCAACTCCTCGATGCGGGCCATGTACGGCCCCGTCTTCGGCGACTCGATCGGCGCCCTGTCCGCCTGGCGCATCGGCGGCTACGCGGGCGTACTCGCCGCCGTCATGAGCCTCGTCATCGTCGTACGCCACACCCGTGACGAAGAGGAGTCGGGGCGTCAGGAGATGCTCTCGGCGTCCATGGTGGGGCGGCGGGCGCCGCTCACCGCCGCGCTGCTCGCCGCGTCCGTGGCCAACGCCGGGGCCGGGCTGCTGATCACCGCGGGCATGGCGGGGCAGGGTGCGTCCGGCGCGCTCGCGCTCGGCCTCGGGATCGCCGGTACCGGCATGCTCTTCGCCACCACGGCCGCAATCGCCGCGCAGCTCACGGAGAGCGCCCGGCTCGCCAAGGGGCTGACGGCGGCGGTCCTCGGAGCGGCGTTCGTGCTGCGGGCCGCGGGGGACGCGGGCCGCGCGGACGGCTCCTCCGCGGCGACCTGGCTCTCCCCGCTCGGCTGGCAGGAGAACCTGCGGGCCTTCGCGGGTGAGCGGTGGTGGGTGCTCGCGCTCGTCGGCGCCGCGCTCGTGGCGCAGGGCGTGGTCGCGTACGGGCTGGCGGGGCGGCGCGATGTCGGCATGAGCTTCCTGCCGACGCGGCCCGGGCCCGCGCGGGGCCGTATCGGCACGGCGGGCGCGCTCGCCTGGCGGCTCCAGCGGGGCGCGGTGTTCGGCTGGACGGCCGGATTCCTGCTCGCCGGGATGGTGTTCGGGCAGATGGCCTCCGGCGCGGCCGACATCGTCGGCGACAACGAGAACACCCGCGACATCATCGAGCGGATGGGCGGCGGCTCCGGCCTGACGGACGCCTTCCTCGCCACGATGACCGGGCTGTTCGGCATGGTCGCCGGTCTGTACGTGGCCTCCTCCGTGCTGCGGCTCCACGGCGAGGAGACCTCGCAGCGCGCCGAGCCCGTCCTCGCGGGCGCGGTGGGCCGGCTGCGGTGGGCGGCCGGTCACCTGGTGATCGCCTTCGGCGGAACGGTGCTCCTGATGACCGTCTGCGGGGCGGGCATGGCCATCGGACACGGCGGGGAGGCGGGGGCGCTGCTGGGCGCGTGCCTGGCGCAGCTCCCCGCGATCTGGGTGCTCGGCGCCCTCGCGGTGCTGCTCGTCGGGGCGTATCCGAGGGGGGCGGTGGCGGTCTGGGCCGTGGTCGGGGTCTGCCTGGCGATCGGCTGGATCGGCCCGGCGCTCGACCTCCCCCAGGCGGTCATGAACCTCTCCCCCTACGGCCACCTCCCGAAGCTGCCGGGCGCCGAGGTGTCCTGGCC
>NZ_WMBF01000686.1:0-2594 GCF_019400875.1 Streptomyces anatolicus
AACCTGTACTTCACCGGCTTCACCAACCCCATCAGCGGCACACTCCGCGAACTGGCCAAAGACGCCCGGAAAATAGCCAAGGCAATAGCCCCCTAACCCCCCGAGCCCCTCGCAAAGGCGCCCCGCCAGGGGCGCGAGGAACTGCGCGCCCAACCACAACAAACCCGTACCAGGAAACCGCTGAATCCCCCGGCCTTTGCCTGCACAAGCATTCCTGACGCTCCGTCAGTTCAGTAACCTGACTACGCGTCAGTAGTTGCTGTCACAGAGGAGCGGGTGGCCCGATGCTTGGATCGACTCACGGCACCTTCACCACCGACCCCCGCCGCGCGCACGTCGTGGCCTGCGGCGAACTCCCTCCCTCCGCCGTCCACGGCAGCGCCCTCACCGCGGACGACCTGGACGTCAGCGGCCGGCCGCTGCACGCCGACGTGCCCGACCTCGACCGGTTCTTCCGCCCGGAGTCCGTCGCCGTCATCGGCGCCTCGGACGCCGAGGGCCGCCCCCACGCCGGCATCACCCGGCAGCTCATCGCCTGGGCCGAGCGGGTCGGCGCGCGGCTGCACCCCGTGCACCCCACCCGTCACTCCGTCTTCGGCATCCCCTGCTCCCCTTCCGTCGCCGACCTGCCCGAACAGGTCGACCTCGCCGTGCTGTTGGTCGCCGACCCGCTGCCGGTGATCGAGCAGCTGGCCGAGGCGAAGGTGCGCTTCGCCGTCGCCTTCGCCTCCGGGTTCGCCGAGACCGGCGCGGAGGGCGCCGCCGCCCAGGCCCGCCTCGCCGCCGCCGTACACGGCTCGGGCCTCAGGCTGCTCGGGCCCAACACCAATCTCAACGCCTTCGAAAAGTTCCGCGACGATCTCGAAGGTCCCGCCATCGCGCTGATCACCCAATCCGGCCACCAGGGCCGCCCCGTCTTCACCCTCCAGGAACTCGGCATCCGCCTCTCCCACTGGGCCCCCACCGGCAACGAGGCCGACCTGGAGACCTCCGACTTCCTCTCCTACTTCGCCGAACGCCCCGAGGTCGGCGCCATCGCCTGCTACGTCGAGGGCCTGAAGGACGGCCGCGCCTTCCTGCTCGCCGCCGACCGCGCGGCCCGACAGGGCGTGCCCGTCGTCGCCGTCAAGGTCGGCCGCACCGAGACCGGCGCCCGCACGGCCGCCTCACACACCGGCAAACTGACCGGCGCCGACGCCGTGGTGGACGCGGCGATGCGGCAGTTCGGCGTGATCCGCGTCGACGGGCTCGACGAACTCCAGGACACCTCCGCCCTCTTGGCCCGGGCCCGCAGGCCGTCGGCCGAGGGCGTCGCCGTGTATTCGATCTCGGGCGGCACGGGCGCGCACTTCTCGGACCTGGCGACCGAGGCGGGCCTCACCCTGCCCACGCTCTCCGCCGCCAAGCAGGCGGAACTGCACCAGTGGATACCGGAGTATCTGAACGTCGCCAACCCCGTCGACAACGGCGGCCACCCCGTGGGCGACTGGCGCGGCCGCAGGATCATCGACGCGATCCTCGACGATCCGCAGGTGGGCGTAGTCATCTGCCCCATCACCGGGCCCTTCCCGCCGATGAGCGACAAGCTCGCGCAGGACCTCGTGGACGCGGCGGAGGAGACGGACAAACTGGTGTGCGTGGTGTGGGGCTCGCCCGTCGGCACCGAGGACGCCTACCGCCGTACGCTCCTCGGCTCCTCGCGCGTCGCCACCTTCCGCACCTTCGCCAACTGCATCACGGCGGTGCGCGCCTATCTGGACCACCACCGCTTCACCACCGGCTACCGCTCCCCCTTCGACGAGGCGCCGCGCACCCCCTCCCCCTCCTTCCGCAAGGCGCAGGCCCTGATGCGGCCCGGCGAGCAGTTGAGCGAGCACGCGGCGAAACAGCTGCTGCGCGCGTACGGGATTCGCGTACCGCGTGAGCAGTTGGTGACCAGCGCGGCGGCGGCCGTCCGCGCGGCCGGGCTCGTCGGCTACCCGGTGGTCATGAAGGCCTCGGGGGCCCGGATCGCGCACAAGACCGAGCTGGGTCTGGTGAAGATCGGTCTGACCTCGGCGAGCCAGGTGCGGGACGCCTATCGGGAGCTGACGGACATCGCCCGCTACGAGGACGTGCCGCTGGACGGTGTCCTCGTCTGCCAGATGGTCGAGCGGGGCGTCGAGATGGTCGTCGGCGTCACCCAGGACCCCCTCTTCGGGCCGACCGTGACGGTCGGGCTCGGCGGTGTGCTCGTCGAGGTCCTTCGGGACGTGGCCGTGCGGGTGCCGCCCTTCGGGGAGGACCAGGCGAAGGCGATGCTCCACGACCTGCGGGGGCGTGCCCTGCTGGAAGGCGTGCGGGGAGCGCCGCCCGCGGATGTCGACGCGCTCGTCGAAGTCGTGCTGCGCGTGGAGCGGCTGGCGCTGGAGCTGAGCGGTTCGCTCGCGGAGCTGGACATCAATCCGCTGATGGTGCTGCCACGGGGGCAGGGCGCCGTGGCGCTCGACGCGTTCGCCGTATGCCGGTGAAGGGGGGCCTGAGGGGCCGCTCCGCGGCGGGCCCGCTGCCACGCGACACGTCAGTGCCACCCACACCCCCGCCCACACCCTCGC
>NZ_WMBF01000687.1:0-2586 GCF_019400875.1 Streptomyces anatolicus
GTACCCGGCGGAACGCATCGCGTACGTACTGACCGACTCCGCCCCCGCGGCGGTCCTCTGCACCCGGGAGAGCCGGGGGCTGCTGCCCGACGAGGTAAGGGTCCGGCCGGTGGTGCTTGATGACGCCGAGGTGGCGGCGGAGATCGCGCGATGCCGATCCCGGGGGGCGGCTACCGTGGGCGCCGAGGACCTGGCGTATGTGATGTACACGTCCGGGTCGACCGGTGTGCCGAAGGGCGTGGCGGTCTCCCACGGGAGCGTGGCTGCCCTGGCCGGGGACGCCGGGTGGTCGATCGGCGCCGAGGATGCGGTGCTGATGCACGCGCCGCACGCCTTCGACATCTCCCTGTTCGAGGTGTGGGTGCCGTTGCTGGCCGGTGGCCGGGTGGTGGTGGCCGGGCCGGGTGCCGTGGATGCCGGGCGGGTGCGGGAGGCGGTCGCGGAGGGCGTGTCGGCGGTGCATGTCACGGCCGGTCTGTTCCGGGTGCTCGCGGAGGAGTCCCCGGAGTGCTTCGCCGGTCTGCGTGAGGTGCTGACGGGCGGGGATGTGGTGCCCGCGGGGTCGATGGCGCGGGTGCGTGAGGTGTGTCCGGAGGTGCGGGTCCGGCATTTGTACGGGCCGACCGAGGTCGCGTTGTGTGCGACCTGGCATGTGCTGCCGGTGGGCGCCGAGGGCGGGCCGGTGCTGCCGATCGGGCGGCCGCTGACGAACCGGCGGGCGTATGTCCTCGACGCGTTCCTCAAGCCGGTCCCGCCGGGAGTCGTGGGAGAGCTGTATGTCGCCGGCGCCGGGCTCGCGCAGGGGTACCTCGGACGGCCAGGGCTGACGGGGGAGCGCTTCGTGGCGTGCCCGTTCGGTGCGGGCGGGGAGCGGATGTATCGGACGGGGGATCTGGTCCGCTGGTCGGCCGAGGGTGAGTTGTTGTTCGTGGGGCGCGCGGATGAGCAGGTGAAGGTCCGTGGGTTCCGGGTGGAGCTGGGTGAGATCGAGGCGACGCTGGCCTCCCATAAGACGGTCGGCCAGGCCGTGGTGGTGGCCCGTCAGGACGGCCCCGGGGACAAGCAGTTGATTGGATACGTGACCGCTGCGGACGGCTCGGGCATGGACGCGGAGGATCTACGTGCGTACGTATCCGACCGGCTGCCCGAGTACATGGTCCCGGCAGCGATCCTGGCCCTGGACACCCTGCCGCTCACGGTGAACGGCAAGGTGGACCGGGCAGCCCTGCCCGCGCCGGACTTCGCCACCCGGGTGACCGGGCGTGAACCGCGCACCGAGACCGAACGGGTGTTGTGCGATGTGTTCGCCGAGGTCCTGGGACTCGATCGGGTAGGTGTCGAGGACGGCTTCTTCGAACTCGGCGGCGACTCGATCAGCTCCATGCAACTTGCCTCCAGGGCACGCCGTTCCGGGCTCGTAGTAACACCTCGGCAGGTCTTCGAGGAGAAGACACCGGAACGGCTCGCCATGGTGGCGGAGACCGCAGGGAAGGCCACCGCCCGGCATGACGTGGGCGTGGGCGAGGTGCCCTGGACGCCCGTGATGCGGGCGCTGGGGGAGAGGGCGGCGCGGCCCGGGTTCGCGCAGTGGGTGACCCTCGGCGCCCCGGCCGGGTTGGGTCTTGACGTACTGACCGCCGGCCTCGGCGCCGTCCTGGACGCGCACGACATGCTGCGGGCCCGCACGCTTCCCGGCGAGCAGAAGCTGATCGTCGGCGAGCGGGGATCGGTCGACGCCGGGAGCCTGGTCACGCGCGTGGACGCCGTGCACGTGGCGGAGTGCGACCTGGACGGCGTCGCGGCACGGGCCGCGCGGGAGGCGGTTGACCGTCTCGACCCTGCCTCAGGAGCGATGGCCCAGGCGGTTTGGATGGACGCCGGGCCGGAGCGTGTCGGCCGACTGGTCCTGGCGGCCCATCACTTGGTGGTGGACGGCGTGTCCTGGCGCGTCCTGGTGCCGGACCTGCGAGCCGCGTGCGAGGCGGCCGCCGACGGGCGGGTGCCCCGGCTGGAGCCGGTGGGCACCTCGTTCCGGCGCTGGGCGCAGCTGCTGGCGGCGGAGGCGACCGGCGAGCGCCGGAGCGCCGAGCTGGACGGCTGGCTGACGCTGCTCGGTGGCAATCAAATACCGCTGGGCAAGCGGGCGTTGGACCCTGCCCTCGACACCGCCCGGACTGTGCGTCAGCGGACGTGGGTGGTGCCGCCCGAGCAGGCGGTCACGCTGGTGGGCCGGACCACGTCCGCCTTCCACTGCGGAGTCGACGACGTGCTCCTCGCGGCCCTGGCGGGCGCGGTCGCCCAGTGGCGGCCGGAGGCCGGTCCGGGGTTCCTGGTCGACATCGAAGGGCACGGTCGTGAGCCGTGGGGCGACGGCGTGGATCTGTCGCGCACGGTGGGCTGGTTCACCAGCGGGCACCCGGTGCGGCTGGGTGCGGCAGGTGTGGATCTGGCCCAGGCCCTGGCTGGGGGCCCGGCCGCCGGTCACCTCCTGAAGGCGGTCAAGGAGCAGGCGCGTGCCGTCCCCGGCGACGGCCTCGGCCACGCACTGCTGCGCCACCTCAACCCCAAGACCGCCCCCGCCCTGGC
>NZ_WMBF01000688.1:0-2572 GCF_019400875.1 Streptomyces anatolicus
CCGGTGGGGTGGGGGACGCGGGTGCCGGGCGCGGGAGCCCGGACGGCGGTGCGGGCACGACGAATCGCTTGCAGAATCTTGCAGGTTGAATCTGCAAGAACTTGCGATCGGGACCGTAAGCGCCTTCAAACGCCCGGTCAACCCTTCGCGCAAGGCTTCGCACGGGCGCGGTGACGGCGTACCGCGTCGCGGTTGGCGCAGGGGTGGGAGCAGTAGCGCTGCCGTCCGGTGCGGGAGGTGTCCGCGAAGATCGTGGTGCACTCGGCGACCTCGCACCGCCGCAGCCGGTGCATTCCGCGTCCCACCAGATGCAGGGCGGTGCCGACCGAGATCAGGGAGGCCAGCAGGGAGCCGAGCGGCAGTTGGTCCTCGCGGTAGTGCAGATGCCAGCCGTCGCCCGCGTGGTCGGTCAGCCGGGGATGGGCGGCGGACGCGGCCAGCATGCCGTTGACCGCCTCGGCGCGCTCTTGCTCGCCGGTGGCGTCGACGACCTTCTCCCAGGCGTCGAGGGCGGGCAGCAGCACGTCCAAGTCAGCTGGTACCGCCGGGCTTTCCAGGGTCAGGCCGGCCGCTATGCAGCGGTTCGTCAGGTCGTCGGGGCCGGCCGGCCGCCGGTTGGCCAGGTCCGCGGCGAGGTTCACGGCGTCGGTGCCGTAAGGGTTGAGGTGCATAAGGTGATTACAGCAGGGTGATCTCATGAGACGCCCCGAGAAGCAGCCAGAAGAGCGGCCTGAGGCACAGCACGAAGAGCAGCGCGAGGAACAGCAGGACGCACGGCAGCGGGACGTGCGGCAGGCCGTCGAGGACGACATTCCGGAGCTGGTACGGCTGCGTGCCTCGCTCTTCGCGGACTTGGGGGGCGACTACTTCAACCCCTCGTCGGCGGGCGACGATTGGCGCCACCGCCTCGCCCTGGTCCTGAAGGAGCAGCTGACCGCGGAGTCCGCGAGGATCCTGGTCGTGGACGGTGACGAGGGCCTGGCCGCCTGCGGCATCGGCACGGTCGAGCAGTGGTTTCCCGGCCCGCACAATTCCAGCGGACGCGTCGGCCACGTGATCGGCGTGGTCACCGACCCGGCGTACCGGCGGCGCGGCCACAGCCGGGCGATCATGCGGGCACTGCTCGGCTGGTTCGGCGAGCGGGAGGCCTCCCGCGTCGACCTGTACGCGTCGCCGGAGGGCGAACCCCTCTACCGTGCCCTGGGCTTTGCCGACCACCCGGATCCCGCGCTGTACTGGCGCCCGTAGCATCGCAGGAATGTCTCCTGGGAGGAGTCGAAGGTGACCGAGGATCTGCTCGCCGCGATGGTCGTGGACCTTGAGGAGCTGGTGGTGTGCGAGTCGTACTCCGCCGATCTGGCCGCCGTGGCGCGCAGCGCGGAGGTGGTGGCCGCGCAGGGTGCGCGTCTTCTGGGCGCTGAGCCCGAGCGGCTTGTCATCGACGGGGTGACGCATCTGCGGTGGGTGTTCGGCACACCGAGGGCGCTGCTCCTGGGCCATCACGACACGGTGTGGCCGATGGGTTCGCTGGCCACGCATCCGTGGTCGGTGCGGGAGGGTATCGCGCGTGGTCCTGGGATCTTCGACATGAAGGCCGGTCTGGTGCAGATGTTTCACGCGCTGGCCTCGCTGCCCTCACTTGAGGGGGTGTGTGTGCTGGTGACCGGGGATGAGGAGGTCGGCTCGGACACCTCGCTGGCGCTCATCGAGAAGGCGGCACGGCAGTGCGTGGCGACCTTCGTTCTGGAGGCGTCGGGGGACGGTGGCGCGCTGAAGACGGCACGTAAGGGCACGTCCGCCTATGAGTTGGTGGTGCACGGCAAGGCGGCCCACTCCGGTCTGGAGCCGGACAAGGGCATCAACGCGGCGGTGGGGGCCGCGCATCTCATCCTCGCCCTGGAAGGGCTGGCCGAGGAGGTCAACGCGGGCGCGTCGGCGCAGTGGCGTACGACGGTGGTGCCCACGGTGGTGGCGGCCGGTTCGGCGAGCAATACGGTGCCCGCCGAGGCCACGGTCAGCGTCGATGTGCGGGTGCCTACCCTTCAGGCGCAGGAGCGGGTGGATGCCGCTGTGCGGGCGCTGGAGGTGCCCGTGCCCGGTGCCCGACTTGAGGTGCGCGGTGGGCCCAACAGGCCGCCCCTGGAGGAGGCTTCGTCTGCCGAGCTGTTCGCGCGGGCCCGCGCGATCGCCCGGCGGCAGGGGCTGGGGACGCTGCTGTCGGCGGCGGTCGGTGGGGCCTCTGACGGGAACTTCACCGCCGGGCTGGGCTGCCCCACGCTGGACGGCCTGGGGGCCGTTGGTGCGGGAGCCCATGCCGACCACGAGCACGTCGTCGTCGCCGAGATGGTTCCCCGTGCCCGGCTCCTTGCCGCCCTCGTCGAGGAGGTTGTCCGGTGAACGCCCCCAGCGTCCAGGGTCCCGGTGCCGCCTCCTTCATCGGCACCCTGCGCTGAGGGCTGTGCCCACCCGTTCCGCCCTGCGGAACGCCTGCCCACAGCGGCAACGTCCGTCCTGGGGCCGGAAAAGCATGTGCGGGGCACGAATTCGCTTGACACGCTGAGATCATGAACTC
>NZ_WMBF01000071.1:0-21136 GCF_019400875.1 Streptomyces anatolicus
CCCCCGCGACGAGAGCCCCGTACCCGCCCCGGCCCTGCTGCCGCCCGCCATCGGCGACTTCACCGGACGCGAGGCGCAGTTGCGCGAGGTGCGGGACGCGCTGACGGCGCCGGAACCGCGCGAGACCATGCCCGTCGTCGCCGTCACCGGACCCGGCGGCGTCGGCAAGTCCGTCCTCGGCGTCACCGCCGCGCACCGGGTCGCCCACGCTTATCCCGACGGCCAGCTCTACGCCGAACTGCGCGGCGCCACCGACCCCGTGGCCCCCGGCGAGGTCCTAGGCCGCCTGCTGCGCGCCCTCGGCGCCAACCCGCCCGAGGGCGACGCCGAACGCAGGGACCTCTTCCGCAGCCTGGTGGCGGGGCGGCGCGTCCTGCTCGTACTCGACGACGCGGGCAGCGAGTCCCAGGTGCGCCCACTGCTCCCGGGCAGCGCCACCTGCGGCGTACTGATCACCGCGCGCGCCCGGCTCGGCGCCCTGCCGTGCACCCACCGCACCGACCTCGACGTGCTCGACACACGCCCCGGCGCCGACCTGCTCGCCCGCGTCGCCGGCGCGGAACGCGTCCGCGACGAGCCCGACGCCGTCCGCCGCATCGTCGAGCTGTGCGGCGGCCTCCCGCTGGCCCTGCGCATCGCCGGGGCCCGCCTCGCCACCCGCAGACACTGGACGGCCCGCACGCTCGCCGAAAGGCTCGCCGACGAACACCACCGCCTGGACGAACTCTCCGTCGGCGACCTGGAGGTCCGCGCCGGACTCGGCCTGAGCTACCGGGCCCTCGACGCCCCCGCCCGCACCGCCCTGCGCCGCATCGGCCTGCTCGCCGCGCCCGACATCGCCTCCTGGGTGGTCGCGGCCCTGCTCGACGTGGCCGAGGCCGACGCCGACCGCGTCGTGGAGCAGCTGATCGACGCCCAGCTGCTGCACTGCACCGTCGTCGACCGCGCCGGACAGCCCCGCTACCGGCCGCACGACCTCGTACGGGTCTACGCCGCCGAGCGCGCCGAGGCCGAGGACAGCCCCGCCGAACGCTCCGCCGCCGTCGGCAGGGCGCTCGGCGCCGGGCTCTGGCTCACCGGCCGCGTCGCCTCCGCCACCCCGTCCGGCGCGGTCGAACTGCACCGCGGCTTCCTGGACTCGGGCGGCCCGGTCGGTGCCGCGTCCGACGCCATGCGCCACCTCGTACGGCCCGTCGGGCCCGAGGCCACCCGGCGGGCGCTCGCCGACCCGGCCGCCTGGTTCGAGGCCGAGGCCGACGCGTTCGCCGCCGCCGTCGAGCGCGCCGCCGCCTACGACCTGCACACCCTGGCCTGCGAGGCGGCCGCCGCCCTGTGCTCGTCCGCGTACGCCGTCGGCAACCGCTTCGAGGCCTGGTGGCGCAGCCACGACGCGGCCCTCGCCGCCGCCCGCCGCGCCGAGGACCACTCCGGAGAGGCCCTGCTCCTCATCGGCCTCGGTCAACTCCGCTACGAACAGGACCGGTTCGCCGAGTCGCAGGACTACTTCCGCCAGGCGGCCGGGCTCTGCGCGGAACTCGGCGACGCGCGCGGCCGGGCCGCCGCCCTCGCCGGACTCGGCAGCGCCCTGCGCGAGGCGGGCCGGCTGCGCGCCGCCCTCGACGTGCTGTCCCAGGCCGTCGAGGGCTTCCGCGGGCTCCACGACGACCCGGGACTCGGGCTCTCCTGCCGGTTCGCCGGCACGGTCCACCTCGAACTGGGCGAGCACGAGAAGGCGTTCGTCCTGCTCGACGAATCCCTGCGGGCCTACCGCAGGCTCGGCAGCCGCCGCGGCGAGGCGCTGACGCTGCGCTCGCTCAGCCTCGTGCACCGCGCGCTCGGCGCGTACGAGAAGGCGCTGGAACTGGCGGACGCGGCGGTGGAGCTGCTGCGCCTCATCGGGGACCCGCTGATGTCGGCGTACGCGGTACAGGCGAGGGCCAAGTGCCGCTTCCGCCTTGGCCACTGCGACGAGGCCGCCGCCGACCTGCGGGGCGTCCTGGAGACCTGCCGCGACCACCACGACCGCTTCGGCGAAGCGCTCGCCCTGCGCACGCTCGGCGAATGCGAACTCGCCGCGGGCCGCCCCGACGCCGCCGAGAAGCACCTGACGGCGGCCGCCGCCCACTGGGCCGCCCTGGAGCTGCCGCTGCCGCGCGCCCGTACCCTGCGGGACCTGGCGTCGGCACGTGAGGCCGCGGGCGACCATGCGCGGGCGCGCGCGTTGCGCGCCGAGGCACGGGAAGTCTTCGCCGCCTACGAGGCGCGGGAGCTGGATGAGCCGGGGGTCTGACCGTCCTCGCCGCGGGCCGCACCGAACCGGCACCGGGGCGCTTGCCGTGGATTTGCAGAGAACTTGCAGCGGTCCGCGCGATGCTCTACATGTCGGCGGCACCAAGGGGCCGGCGGCAACGGGGGATCTAACGGGGGAAAGGCCACTGTTGCCTCGCACGGCCCATACGACCGCGACAGTCGGCCGTATGGGCCGTCCTTCGCGTGGGGCCACCACAAGATGGGGGACTCCGGGGGCGGGCTCAGGCCCGCCCCCGGAGCTGTGCCCGCCACTCCTGATACGAAGGGGCCGAGCATGCCGCCGATCATCCTCATGAGCGATCCCCGCGTGGTCGACATCCCGGTCCACGAATGCGGCGAGGCCCTCGTCGACCTGCGTCATCTGCCGTTCGTCGACGTCGACGAACGGCTCGCGGACCCGGCGGGGGCCTACGCCCAGCTGCGCGAGGGCGTCGCCTGGCGGCTGGCCCGCGCCGCCCGGCTGCTCCCCGAGGGGCTGCGGCTGCTGGTCACCGAGGGCTACCGCCCGCTCGACCTCCAGATCAAGTACTTCGAGGAGTACGCGGCCGAACTCAGACGCGCCCACCCCGACTGGTCGGCCGACCACCTCCACCGGCAGACGAGCCGCTCCCTGTCACCGCCGGAGGTCGGCCCGCACGTCGCGGGCGCCGCCGTCGACGTGACGCTGTGCACCACGGCGGGGACCGAACTCGACCTCGGCACACCGGTGAACGCCAGCCCCGAGGAGAGCGACGGCGCCTGCTACACGGAAACCGACCGCATCTCCGCCGCGGCCCACCGCAACCGCCGCACCCTCGGCGCGGCGCTGGCCACGGCGGGCCTGGTCAACTACCCCACGGAGTGGTGGCACTGGTCCTACGGCGACCGCTACTGGGCCCATACGATCAGCGCGCCCACCGCCCACTACGGCCCGGTGAACTTCGTCGCCCGCACCGGGCCGCAGGGCGTGACACCCCAGCCCTAGCCAGCAGTTGGCTCAGCCGAGGGGCACGTCGAGGCGTGCGCGGAGGTGGCTGAACGCCGCGAGGGAGTGCGGGCCGTGGTAGCTGCCCATACCGCTCTCGCCGACCCCGCCGAAAGGCAGCTCGGAGACGCGCAGATGGGCCATCGGAAGCCCGAAGCCGAGCCCGCCCGACGAGGTCTCCGCGGCGAGGCGCCGCCGGGTGGTCTCGTTCTCCGTGAAGCCGTAGAGCGCGAGCGGCTTGTCGCGGTCGTTGATGAAGGCGATGGCCTCGTCCAGGTCCGCGACCTCGACGAGGGGCAGGACAGGACCGAAGATCTCCTCCCGCATAACGGGGTCGTCCCCCGTCACCCCGGCCAGGACGGTCGGCGCGATGTAGAGGTCGTCGCGGTCGGTGCGCCCGCCGAACACCCTCGTCCCGGAGTCGAGCAGCGCGGACACCCGGTCGAAGTGCCGCTGGTTCACCATGCGCCCGTACGCCTCGGAGGACTGCGGGTCAGCACCGAACAGGCCCTCCACGGCGTCGGCGAGGGCGACTTCGAGGGCGCGTGCGGTGGCCGGGTCGGTCAGGACATAGTCGGGCGCCACACACGTCTGGCCCGCGTTGCGGAACTTGGCGTCCGCCAGGCGCGCGGCCACCACGGAGACGTCGGTGTCCCGGTCGACGAAGGCCGGTGACTTGCCGCCCAGTTCGAGCGTGACGGGGGTCAGGTGCTCGGCGGCGGCGCGCATCACGACGCGGCCGACCGTGCCGTTGCCGGTGTAGAAGATGTGGTCGAAGCGCTGGGCGAGCAGCGCCGTGGTCTCCGGGATGCCGCCCTCGACGACGGCGACCGCCTCCGGGTCCAGGTACTGGGGCACGAGGCGGGCCATCAGCTCCGAGGTCGCGGGGGCCAGCTCGCTCGGCTTGAGGAGAACGGCGTTGCCCGCGGCGAGAGCGCCCGCGACCGGCACGAGCGAGAGCTGGACGGGGTAGTTCCAGGGCGCGATGACCAGCACGGTGCCCAGCGGTTCGTACTGCGTACCGGCGGTGGAACCCCGCGGCAGCCCGGCGAGGGCTGCCTGGTCGAGCGCGGTCGGGGTGAGCCACTGGGCCAGATGGGCCAGCGTGTGGTCGATCTCGTGTACGGGGAGGTCGACCTCGGCGGCGTACGCCTCGGGGCGAGGCTTGCGCAGATCGCTGTGGAGCGCGTCGGCGATCGCCTCGCGGTTCTCGGTGAACAGGGCGCGCAGCCGCCGCAGCTGCTCCTCGCGCCAGGCGAGGGGGCGGGTGCGGCCGGTGGCGAAGGTGGCGCGCAGCCGGGCCACGAGCGCCGCGGTGTCGTCCATGAGGGATATGTCGGTGGTCTCGCTGGGCTCAGCGGTCTCAGTGGGCTCAGTGGTCGTGGTCATCAGGATGTTCCTCGGGTGGTACTGGGTACGGAGTCGGTGCCGCGGCCGTGGGGGGCGTGGGCCTCGCCGGGGCCGCGGGAAGTGGGGGCCGCGCCGAGCAGGCCGGTCGCGAGTGCGGAGGTGGCCGGGGCCAGCAGGTCGCGGGCGCCCGGCATCGCTTCGAGGCCGACGACCAGCGCGACGCAGATGTCGGCGGCCTCGGACGGCGTGACGCCCTTTGCCGTGCCCGCCTCGGTGAACAGGTCGGTCAGCAGATCCCGCAGGTCCGTGGTGAACGTCGTGCAGATCTCGCCGAACAGCCGGGTCTTCCCGTCGAGAAGCTCCGTGGCGTGCGGGGAGTCCCCGGCGAGTTGGAGCACGAGGTCGAGCTTGGCGGCCAGGACGCCGCGCAGCCGCTCCTCGTAGGGGGCGTCCGCCTCGGCCGCTTCCCGGGCCCGCCGGAGCGCCTGTTCGTGGAGGCGTCCGGCGAGCCGGCGGAAGGCGTCGTCCTTGTTGCGCACGTACTGGTAGACCGCTGACCGGGACACACCCATGGCGGAGGCGATGTCGTCCATCGTGGTGCGCCGCGCGCCGTACCGCGTGAGGCAGTCATAGGCGGCGTCGAGGACCTCGTCGAGCCGGTCGGCGGCCATGGCTCAGGCCAGCTTCTTCAGCAGCTCGGCGGCGAGCGGCGCGGAGGACGCGGGGTTCTGGCCCGTGACGAGATTGCGGTCGACGACGACCTTCGGGGCCCACGGCTCGCCCTCCTGGAAGTCGACGCCCGCCTCGACGAGGCGGTCCTGGAGCAGCCACTTGGCCCGCTCGGCCAGACCGGCCTGGGTCTCCTCGGCGTTGGTGAAGCCGGTCAGGCGGTACCCGGCGAAGGCGTTCGAACCGTCGTCCTTCGTGGCGGCGAGCAGGGCGGCCGGGGCGTGGCAGACCACACCCAGCGGCATGCCGATCTCCAGGGCAAGGGTGAGGAGCCTGCCGGAGTCGGCGTCGACCGCGAGGTCCTCCATGGGGCCGTGGCCGCCGGGGTAGAAGACGGCGGCGTAGTCGGCGAGGTCCACGTCCGCCAGCTTGACCGGGCCCTGCAGCTCGGTGAACGCGGCGAGCGAGGCGGCGACCTTGTCCGCGCCTTCCTGGCCGCCGTTGGCCTCGGGGGCGAGGGAGCCGCGGTCGACGGTGGGGACCACGCCGCCCGGCGTGGCGACGACGATCTCGTGGCCCGCGGCCTTGAACGCCTCGTAGGGGGCGACGACCTCCTCGGCCCAGAAGCCGGTGGGGTGCTTGCTGCCGTCCGCCAGCGTCCACTGGTCGGCGCCGGTGACAACGAAAAGGATCTTCGACATGGTGGGGTCTCCGGGGGTGTGGGTCTGACGTTCTGTGCTCAGAGCGTCAGTGCGGCGATATCTCGACCGTAGACCCAACGGACATAAGTATCCAATGCGGAAATAAATACGAGCTATCGGAAAACCGATGGGGGTTCTCGGAATAACGTTCCGGAATGGCCCAAGAGAAGATGGCCCAAGCGCAAGAGGCGCCGGGGCGGGACGGGGAGCGGCCCCTCTCATCGGTCCCCGGAGTCACACGCACCCTCCGCCACCTCCTCGACCTGGACGCCACGCGGGGCGCCCGCGCGGCAGTGCCCGCGCTGCGCGAGGCCGTGCGGCGCGTGCCCGAGCTGTCCGCCGAGCCGGAGAGCCTGCGCGGCCTGGACGGTGAACTCCTCGCGGCGCTCGCCGAGTTGTGCGAGGTCGTCGGCTGGATCCTCTTCGACGCCGGATTCCACCGCCACGCCCACCGGGCGAACGCGCGCGCCCTCGCCCTCGCGGAGCTGTGCGGCGACCGCTGGACGGCGCGCCTCGTGCTCCTGAACCACAGCATGCTCCAGGCCCACACCGGCAGGCCCCGCGCCGCCCTGGAGACCGCTTGCCGGGTGTACGGCGCCCGCGCTCTCCCGCCCAGGGTCGAGACGCTCGTCCTGATCCGCCGGGCCCACGCCCTCGCCCTGCTCGGCGCCGGCCACCGCGCGCCCGAGGCGCTGCTCGCCCGGGCCCGGAGCCGCTTCCTTGACGGCGTCTGCCGCCACGACCCGCCCTGGGCCTGGTGGATCGACGACACCGAACTCCTCGGCCACCAGGGCTGGGTCCTCGCCCGCCTGCACCGCTGGGACCGGGCGATCCCGCTGCTGCACCGGGCGGCGACGGCCCCCGGTGGTCCCGCCTACCGCGAGCTGTTCGGCGCGCAGCTGCTGGCGGCGCTCGCGGGGGCCGGGGCCTGGCGGGAGGCCGAGGACGTCCTCGCCGACCTCGCGCCCCGCGCCGCACGCGTCCGGTCCGCCCGCACCGCGCGAGCGCTCGCCGCCACGGCACTCCGGCTGCGCGCGAGTGGCGAAGCCACCGCCTCGCTGCGAGAGGGCGCGGTGTACCTCCTGGACACGCTCAGCGCCCCGGAGCCCCGGCCTTCAGCCCGTCCATGACGAGGTCCATGAGGCGCCCCGCGCGCGCCTCCCACTCGCCGTGCGGGTCGATCTGCCACAGCCCCGCGATGGCGAGCAGGAAGTCGTCGGGGCTCACGCCGGGCCGGATGGTGCCCGCCTTCTCGTTCGCCTCCAGGAGGGCCGCCACGGCGTGGGTCAAGGGGCCGCGCCCCACCCCGGCGAGGCTGCCGAGCGCGCTGGTCGCCCGGCGGATGGCGTCGGCCAGGCCCGCCTTGGCCATCGCGTACTGGACGAGGCGGTCCATCCACTCCCGCAGGGCCTGGTCGGGCGGGCGGGTGTGGAGCAACTGGCAGGCGGCGTCGGAGACTTGCTGCACCTCGTAGCGGTAGACCTCAAGGACGAGCGCCTCGCGGTTGGGGAAGTTGCGGTAGAACGTGCCCTGGCCGACCCCCGCCTTCCGCGCGATCACGCTCAGCGGCACGTCGCTCGCCCGCGTCAGCTCCACCAGGGCCACTTCCAGGATGCGCTCGCGGTTGCGCTGCGCGTCCGAGCGCAAGGGTGCGTCCTTGTGCTGCCCCACTCGCTCTCCTCCCGCGCCTCACGGCCCGATTCGCCCTTGCTAAGCGGACAGGTGTCCGCTAAGTTCGAAGGCTCATGGACAACTGTCCACTTAGGGCCACCATAGCGCCGGACACGGCCACGCGGGCACTCCGCCCGCCCCGGGCGCCCTCCTCCCTCTCCGGCTTCTCTGTACAGCGCAACCTCTCCCGAATCTCTTGGCGGGACCGCCTCGTTCGACGCGATTTTGCGAAAGAAGGCTGCTCATGGCCCCATCGACGTCCAGTGCCCTCACCCTGAACATCAACGGCGAGAAGCACACACTGACCGTCGACCACCGCACCACCCTGCTCGACGCGCTGCGCGAGCGGCTCGACCTCACCGGCACCAAGAAGGGGTGCGACCAGGGCCAGTGCGGCGCCTGCACGGTACTGATGGACGGCCGCCGCGCCGTCTCCTGCCTGCAGCTCGCGGTCGCCGCCGAGGGGCGCGAGATCACCACCATCGAGGGCGTCGCCGACGGCGACCGGCTGCACCCCGTGCAGCAGGCCTTCCTCGACCTCGACGGCCTCCAGTGCGGCTACTGCACCCCCGGCCAGATCTGTTCGGCCCTCGGCGTGATCCAGGAGCACGCGGCGGGCTGGCCGAGCGCCGCCACCACCGACGTGCGGCCCGAAGCGGGCGTCCCCGAACTCACCGCCGAGGAGATCCGCGAGCGGATGAGCGGCAACCTGTGCCGCTGCGGCGCGTACGTATCGATCGTGCAGGCCGTCGCGGAGGCGGCCCGCGCCGAGGAGGAGAGCGCATGAGGGACTTCGGATACCAGCGGGCGCACGACGTGCCCGGGGCGGTCGCCCTGCTCGGCGCCGACCCCGACGCCCGCTACCTCGGCGGCGGCACCAACCTCGTCGACCTGATGAAGACCGGCGTGGAGCGTCCCGCCCTCCTCGTCGACGTACGCGAACTGCCCCTGGACGGCATCGAGTCCACCGACGACGGCGGGCTGCGCATCGGGGCGACCGTCACCAACAGCGACCTCGCCGCCCACCCCGAAGTGCGGCGCCGCTACCCCGCCCTTGCCGAGGCCGTCCTCGCGGGCGCCTCCGGCCAGCTGCGCAACATGGCGACCGTCGGCGGAAATCTGCTCCAGCGCACCCGCTGCGGCTACTTCACCGACCTGAGCAAGCCCTGCAACAAGCGCACCCCCGGCAGCGGTTGCTCCGCCGTGACGGGCGAGCACCACAACCACGCGATCCTCGGCGCCAGCGCGCACTGCGTGGCCATCCACCCCTCCGACATGGGCGTGGCGCTCGCCGCCTTCGACGCCGTCGTCACGTACGAAACAGTCGACGGTCCGGGCCGGTTGCCGCTCGCCGAGTTCTATCTGCCGGTGGGGGAGACCCCGCACCTGGAGACCGCGCTGCCGCCCGGCGCGCTCATCACCGGCGTCACGCTGCCGCCCGCCCCGGTGGCCGCCCGCTCCCGCTACCGCAAGGTGCGCGAGCGCGCCTCGTACGCGTTCGCCATCGGCTCCATCGCCGGCGCGCTCGACGTCCGGGACGGTGTCGTACGCGAAGTGCGCATCGCCCTCGGGGCGGTCGCGTCCCGGCCGTGGCGGGCGCGCGAGGCCGAGCGGGTGCTGACCGGCGGCCCGGCGACCGCCGAGGCGTTCGCCGCCGCCGCGGACGCCGAACTGGCAGCGGCCGAGCCGCTGGCCGACAACGCGTACAAGGTGACGCTCACGCGCAACCTCGTCGTGGCCCTGCTGACCGAACTCACCGAGGAGGCCGCCCGATGACCACGACGACCGGACCCACCAAGGTGACGGGCGCCGTCGGCGCCGCGCACACCCGCGTCGACGGCCGCGCCAAGGTCACCGGCACCGCGCGCTACGCGGGCGAGATCCCCTTCGCCGACCTCGCCCACGGCTGGCTGGTGACCTCCACCATCGCCCGCGGCCGCGTCACCTCCGTAGAGGCCGAAGCGGTCCTCGCGATGCCCGGCGTCCTGACCGTCCTGCACCACGGGAACGCGCCCCGCGTCGACGTCGACTACCAGGGGCTCCTTGGCTCCCCCGACCCGGTCGTCGGGGTCTTCCAGCACGACCGGGTGCCGTTCGCGGGCTGGCCCGTGGCGCTCGTCGTCGCCGAGACGTCCGAGCAGGCCAGGGAGGCCGCCGAGTCCCTGGTGGTCCACTACGACCAGGAGCCGCACGACATAGCGTTCTCCGCCGCACACCCCGGCAGCTACACCCCCGAGGCCGACGGCATGCGCACGGAGAAGGGCGACCTGGCGGCCCAGCTCGCCGCCAGCACCCATGTCGTGGACGCGCAGTACACCACGCCCGAGGAGCACCACAGCCCGATGGAGCCGCACGCGGCGACCGCGCGCTGGGACGGCGGCCGGCTCGACGTCGTCGACTCCAACCAGGGCAGCAGCTGGGTCGCGGACGAGCTGTCGAAGATCTTCTCCCTCGACCCCGGCTCGGTGCGGGTCCGCTCCGAGCACGTCGGCGGGGCCTTCGGCTCCAAGGGCCTGCGGGTCCACCAGGTCCTCGCCGCGATGGCCGCGACCGTGCTCGACCGCCCCGTGCGGGTCGTGCTGACCCGCCGCCAGATGTTCTCCCTCGTCGGCTACCGCAGCCCCACCACGCAGCGCGTCCGGCTCGGCGCGGAGCCCGACGGGCGGCTGCGCGCCCTCGACCACCAAGGGCTGAGCCTCAGCTCGACCATCCATGAGTTCATCGAGCCGAGCGCCGGGTTCGGGCGTCCGATGTACGACGCCGACGCGCACCACACCCACACCCGCGTCGTACGCCTCGACGTGCCGACGCCGACGTGGATGCGGGCCCCCGGCGAGGCCCCCGGCTCCTTCGCCCTGGAGTGCGCGCTCGACGAACTGGCCGAGAAGTGCGGCGTGGACCCCATAGCGCTGCGCCTGCGCAACGAACCGGAGGTCGGGCCCGTCTCCGGGCTGCCGTTCAGCAGCCGCAACCTCTCGGGCTGCTTCGAGGAGGGCGCCCGCAGGTTCGGCTGGGCGGAGCGCGACCCGCGCCCCCGCGTGCGCCGAGAAGGACGCTGGCTGATCGGCACCGGCATGGCCGCCGCGACCTTCCCGGTACTCGTCGGCCCGGCCACGGCGGGCGTGACGGCCGAGGCGGACGGGACGTTCACCGTCCGCATCGCCGCCGCGGACGTCGGCACCGGCGCGCGAACCGCGCTCACACTGATCGCCGCCGACGCCCTGGAGGTGGCGCCCGAGCGGATCCGGGTCCGCGTCGCCGACAGCGACTTCGGCTTCGCGATGATCGCGGGCGGTTCGATGGGCACCCGGTCCTGGGGCTGGGCGGTCACGGCCGCCGCGCGCGAACTGCGGGACAAGCTCGTCCCCGGCGTCGACATCCCCGCCGAGGGCATCACCGCGAAGGCCGACACCGGCGCCCTGCTCGGCACACTCGCGCAGAAGGAACGTCACTCCTACGGCGCGCAGTTCGCCGAGGTCGCCGTCGATGTCGCCTCCGGCGAGGTGCGCGTACGCCGCATGCTCGGCATCTTCGCCGCGGGCCGGATCATCAACCCGCTGACCGCGCGCAGCCAGCTGACCGGCGGCATGATCTGGGGCCTCTCCATGGCGCTGCACGAAGAGGCGGTCAGGGACCAGGCCACGGGCGCGCCGGTCGGCCCCGACCTCGCGGGCTACCACGTCGCCGCGCACGCCGACGTGCCGCACATCGAGGCGGACTGGGTCGACGACCCCGACCCCGACGACCCGGTCGGGATCAAGGGCATCGGCGAGATCGGCATCGTGGGCGCCGCCGCGGCGATCGCCAACGCGGTCTGGCACGCGACGGGCGTCCGCCACCGGAACCTGCCGATCCGCCCCGACCGCGTGATCGAGGACCGCGTGCTCGAGGACCAGGCGGCCGAGGCGGGCGGCAGCGGTGCTTGACATCGCCGATGACCTGAACCGATGGGTCCAGGAGGGCCGGGACTTCGCGGTCGCCACCGTCGTGCACGTCGGCGGCAGCGCACCGCGCGGTCCCGGCGCGGCCCTCGCCGTCGACAGCGAGGGCACGGCCATCGGCTCGGTCTCCGGCGGCTGCGTGGAAGGGGCGGTGTACGACCTGTGCGTCCAGGCCCTCCAGGAGGGCAAGGTCGCGGTCGAGCGGTTCGGTTACAGCGACGAGGACGCCTTCGCCGTCGGTCTGACCTGCGGCGGTGTCATCGAGGTGCTGGTCACCCCGGTGGCCGCGGGCGCACCGGACAGGGCGCTGTTCGCCGCCGCCCTTTCGGCCGCCGCCCGCGGCGAGGCGGCCGCCCTTGCCCGGATCACCGCGGGCCCCGCCGACCTGCTCGGCAGGGCGATCGTGGTGCGCGCCGACGGCACCCGCGAGGGGAGTCTCGGCGGGCA
Organism: Streptomyces anatolicus; assembly: GCF_019400875.1. NCBI lineage: Bacteria > Bacillati > Actinomycetota > Actinomycetes > Kitasatosporales > Streptomycetaceae > Streptomyces > Streptomyces anatolicus. Next base: position 12,054 of record NZ_WMBF01000071.1, read on the forward strand.
CCCGGAGCTGGACCGCACGGCGGCGGGGGAGAGCCGGGCCCTGCTCGCGGCCGGGCGCACCGGCGAGTTCGTCGTCTCGGAGAACGGCTCCCGCTGCGGGAGCGCGCTGACGTTCCTCGTCGAGTCGAGCGTGCCGCCGCCCCGCATGATCGTGTTCGGGGCGATCGACTTCGCGGCGGCCCTGGTCCGCGTCGGCAAGTTCCTTGGCTACCACGTCACCGTCTGCGACGCCCGCCCCGTCTTCGCCACCCCGGTCCGCTTCCCCGAGGCGGACGACATCGTGGTCGAGTGGCCCCACCGCTATCTGGAGCGCACCGCGACGGACGAGCGTACGGCGTTGTGCGTGCTCACCCACGACGCCAAGTTCGACGTGCCGCTGCTCGCGGCGGCGCTGCGGCTGCCCGTGGCGTTCGTCGGCGCCATGGGTTCGCGCCGCACCCACGAGGACCGCGACCGCAGGCTTCGCGAGGTCGGCGTCACCGAGGACGAACTGGCCCGGCTGCACTCGCCGATCGGCCTCGACCTCGGCGCCCGTACGCCGGAGGAGACCGCCCTGTCCATCGCGGCGGAGATCGTCGCGACCGGACAGGGCGGCACGGGTCTGCCGCTCACCGGCTCACGGACGCCGATCCACCATGAGGCGTCCGGGAGCCGTCCGCGGTCCGGGAGCCCCCTTCAGCGGGTGGCCAGTTCGTAGAAGCCCCTGCCGAACGTGGCCGCCACCAGGCGGTGGTGTCCCGCGTCGTACTCGATGTCGTCGACCGGGACCGCGGGCATGCCCCGCCCGAGCCGCGACCACACCGGCTTGCCGGACCGGGACGTGAACACGCCCTGGTCGGTGCCGATGTGCAGCCGCCCGCCGTGCCCGAGGACGAGGTCGTTCACGGGCGCGTCCGGCAGATTGCCCGACAGGTCCTTCCAGTGCCTGCCGCCGTCCGAACTGCCGTAGACGTGCGCCTTGTTGGACCCGGAGCGGTAGGCGGAGTGGGTGGTGTAGACACGGTCGGGGTCGCGCGGGTCGACCACCACGCGGGTCACCCAGGAGCGACCCTCGGCCAGCTTCGTCCAGTACGCGCCCAGATCCCTGGTCACCCAGACCCGGCCGTCGTCGGTGCCCGCGTAGACCGTGCGGCCGTCGCCCGCGGGCGCGATCGAGGTGATCGTGCCGTAGTTGGCGTAGTTCGGGTCGGGGCCGGGGCCGCCGGACAGATCGGGGCTGATGGGCTGCCAGGTCGCGCCGCCGTCCGTGGAGCGGTTGAGGACCTCGGAGCCGTAGTAGAGGATCTTCGGGTTCCTGGGGTCGAAGACGACGGGCGTGAACCAGTTGCGCCGCTTGTACGTGGTCCTGTCCGCGAAGTACGTCAGGGTGTCGCCGCCGTCGGTGGAGCGGAAGCAGTTGCCGTACTGGTAGCAGGCGAAGACGTTGTTCACGTCGGTGGGGTTGATCAGGTTCTCCTCGCCGTCCCCGCCGAGGTATTCGTTGAAGCGGTCCCCGCCCCAGGAGCGCAGCGAGCCGTTGTCCTGGGAGCCGCCGGATATCCGGCCGGTGTCCTGCGGGCTGATGGCCGCGCTGTAGAGCTGGGTATACGGCTCGTGCCGTGCCTTGACCCAGCCGCCGTCGCCGTTCGCGTCGGAGCGGTAGACACCGCCGTCGTTGCCCAGATAGACGCGGCCCGGCCTGCGCGGGTCCCAGACCATCGCGTGCTGGTCGACGTGGATGCTGGTGTCGTCGGCGCTCCAGGTGGCGCCGCCGTCCTTCGTCGTCATCAGCGGCACGCCCGCGACCTGCACATGGTCGGCGTCCTTCGGGTCGGTCCACACCTTGCCGAACCACCAGCCGAACGTCGACTGCGACTCGGTCAGCTTCTGGTCGGCAGGCGTGCGCCGCCAACTGTCGCCGCCGTCGGCGGACGCGTAGAAGCCCTCGAAGGGCCCGCCGGTCTTGTTGACGATCGCGTACGCCTTCTCGCCCGCGACCGCGAGACCGATCCTCCCCACGTCCGGGCCCCGCTCGGGCAGCCCGCCGCCGAGCCGCCGCCAGGACCTGCCGTCGTCGTCACTGCGGAAGATCCCGGAGCCCACGCCTCCGTAGGTGCGCAGTTCGGGGGTGCGGCGGTGGTCCCAGAGCACGGCGTAGAGCCGCTTGCCCCGGACGATGATCTCGGTGGCTCCGGTGAACTCGTTGGCGCCGGAAAGGATCCGCCGCCACGTCTTGCCGCCGTTCTCCGAGCGGTAGACGCCACGGTCGCCGCCGCCGTTGTAGAGCGAGCCCGCGGCGGCCACGTAGATGCGGCGCGGATTGCGGGGGTCCACCGTGATCGCGCTGATGGCACCGGAGTCCCGCAGGCCGATCCGCCGCCAGTGCCGCCCGCCGTCGGCGCTGCGGTAGAGGCCGGTCCCTTCGTACGTGATGCTGCCGCCACCGGGGTTGGGCTCGCCGGTGCCCGCGTAAAGGGCGCCGTCGGGCCCGGTGGCGACCGCGCCCATGGCCTGCGTCCAGCCGTCCGGCCAGGCGGACTTGAACGTCTGCCCCGCGTCCGTGCTGCGCCAGATCCCGCCACTGGCCGCCGCCGCGTAGAGGGTGTCGGCGCGCCTCGGGTCGAGGGCGAGCGACACGATCCGGCCACCGATGTTGGTGGGGCCGAGCGCCTTCCACCGGCCGCCGGTGGTGGGCAGCCCGCGTGCCTGCGCGGCGGCGTTCTCGTGGGCGTGCCGGGGGATCGGCTCACCCGGCACGGTCTTCTGCAGATAGCGGTACTCGGCCGGTGCGGCGGGGCCGCGGACGGGGCGGTACACATCGCCGGGCCCCGGCGGCGCCGCGCTCGCCGGTGCGGTTGCCAGGAGGACGACGCCCGCGAGCGGGGCGAGGACCAGATGAAGCAGGCGTCTGCGCATGGGCACCCTCTTCTTCGCCATGGCCATAACAAGCCGTGCTGACGTTACGAGAGGGGGCGCGGGAGCAGAAGGGCGGAAGTTGGCCGTTGTGGCCGAACGTGGCGTGGCACGAGAAAAGTGGCGCCGCGACCCCGGAGGGTCGCGGCGCCACTTCGCCGGGGGAGGGCCCCGGCCCGTTCAGGAGCCGGGCAGCTCCCGGGGCTCCAGCGGACGGGTGGCCGGCCCCTGGAGGACCTCACCGTCGGTGCCGAAGCGGGAGCCGTGGCACGGGCACTCCCACGTGGTCTCCGCCTCGTTGAAGGCGACCAGGCACCCCAGATGCGTACAGCGGGCGGACACGGCGTGCAGCGCGCCGCTCTCGTCGCGGTGGACCGCGCAGCGGCGCCCCTCGACCCGCACCACCGCGCCCGAGCCGGCCGGGATCTCGTCCACCGAGTCGACGTGCGAGGTCCGCAGCCGGTCCCCGACGAAGTGCTTGGCGACCTCGGCCTGCTGGCTCAGCAGCGCGGGCGCCTCGCGCATGGTGCTGAGCAGCCGGCGCGGGTCGTACAGGTCGGCCCAGGGAGATTTCTCCCCGTCGATCAGCCGGGCGAGCAGCCGGCCCGCCATGATGCCGCCGCTCATGCCCCAGCCGCCGAACCCCGTGGCCACATAGGTGTTGCGGGCGCCGGGGTGGAAGGGGCCGACCATGGGCACGCCGTCGGTCACGGAGTTGTCCTGCGCCGCCCACCGGTAGGCCGTCTCGGCGACATCGAAGCGCTCCCGCATCCAGGTGTCCAGTGCCCGGAACCCGGCGGCGGCGTCACCCGTGCCCGGCGTGAAGCCCTCACCCGTGACGATGAGGAGCCGCCCGCCGTCGTCGCCGTACGGCGCGGTGCGCACCGACCGCTTGCCCTCGTCCTGCGTGATGTACATGCCGCCGGGGTCCTGGCCGGGGGCGAGCGGCGCGGCGACGACGAGTTCGCGCTGGGCCGAGAGCCGGGCGAACAGCAGGGCCCGGTCGAAGACGGGGTAATGGGTGGCGACGACGACCGACTTCGCGGTGACCGTGTGCCCGGACTCGGTGGTCACCTTGCACGGGGAGCCCTCGCGCAGACCGGTCACCCGGGTGCGCTCGTGGATGACGCCCCCGCGCGCGCACAGGTCCTCGGCGAGCGCCAGCAGGTAGGCGCGGGGGTGGAACTGCGCCTGGTCGTCGACGCGCACCGCGCCCGCCACATCGAAGGGCAGGCCGGTGATCTCGGTGTACTGGGCGGGCAGACCGGCCTCGCGGGCCGCCTCCGCCTCGGCCCGCAGTTTGTCGGTGTCCTCGGGCCGGACGGTGTAGGTGTAGGCAGGCGCGCGCTCCAGCTGGCAGTCGATGCCCAGCTCCGCGCTGACCGCGGCCACGTGCTCCACCGCCTCCTGCTGGGACCTGGCGTACAGATGGGCGGCCTCGGGCCCCCTGGTACGGCGCAGCTCCTCGTAGACGAGGGTGTGCAGCGAGGTCAGCTTGGCGGTGGTGTAGCCGGTGACCCCGGCGGCGATGCGGTCCGCTTCGAGGACGGCGACCGTACGCCCGTCGCGGGCCACCTCCCACGCGGTGGCGAGCCCCGCGATACCGCCGCCGACCACGACGACGTCCACCTCGAAGTCCTCGGCGGCCGGTGGGTAGGACGTGGGTCCGGTGCTGTCCATCCAGTAGGACTCGGGCCGGCCCGGCAGCGGTCCGGTGCGGGGTGCGACGGCCATGGGGGCTCCTGGTCTCGGGATTCTCTCTGGGCGCTCGTGGGGAGTGCGGGTTCCCCCGCCCCCGCCGGGCTAACCCGGCGGGGGATCTTGCCCACAGGCTACGCAAAAGGGGCATTGCGCGCTTCTGGGGCAGGGGGGCTCCCGGTCCGGTCAGAGCGAGTCGCGGGGCAGCGTCTCGTTCCACGTACGGGAGAAGACGCGGCGCTCACCCTCGTAGCCGTCGAGGGTCGCGTCGACGAAGAAGCTGTCCTCGTCGCACCGCAGCACCGTGCGGGTCCGCACGCTCACGTCCCAGTCGTCCCGTGCGAACCGCATCGTCCACGCCGACTCACCGGCCACCGACGTGAAGTCGTCACCGGTGGACGTGTACCGCTCGAAGGCGCGACAGGCGGCGTCGAGCCCGATCTCCTCGTACCGGACGGTGCCGCGGTCCTTGACGATCTCCAGCGCGGAGTTGTAGCCGACCAGGTCACGCCTGACCTCCCAGCGCTGGTCCGGCGGCGAGAGCCGGGTGGTCGCCAGCGGCTCCGTGCCCTCGGGCTCCTCGAAGGGGCGCTGCGGCGCGTTGTCCGGCTCGGCGACCGGCCGCACCGGAAGCCGCAGCGCGCTGGAGCCCTCGTACACGCTGAGCAGGACGGGCCGGGGCGGGGGCCAGGCCAGCGGCCAGTACGACGTGGACAGCGAGAGCCGGATGCGGTGTCCGGGCGGGAAGGACTGGGCCACGCCGTTGAGCTGGATGGTCGCCCGATAGCGGCGGCCCGGCTCCAGCGGCTCCGGCTCGCCCGTGCCGTCCCTGTGGGTCAGGTTGAGCACGCCGTACGTCACCCGGGTGGCCCGCCCGTCGGGGGCGACGTCCGAGATGCGGGCGGCGACCGTGGCGACCGGTTCGCTGACCGAAAGGTCCAGCTCGACGCGGGGCGAGCCCAGGATCTCCACCGGCTCGGTCAGCTCGGGGGAGTCGAAGACCAGCGAGCCGCCGTCCTCCTCGCGCTGGTCGTAGGGCAGGTCGGGCGGGGCGTTGTAGGAGGCCCACTTCCCGGCGAACTGGCCGACCGACAGCGGGGACTGCACGGTCATGGCCTCACCGGCGGCCTCCTGCTCCGCCACCGGCTCGCCCTGCCAGGCGATGCGGTGCCGCAGCAGGGGGTGCGCGACCTCCTGGATGTGCGGCGAGGGCCACTCGGGCTCGCCGACCCAGCGGCCCGGACGCTCCTCGTAGGAGGTCGAGGGCGGCACGCTCTCCTGCATCCAGGCCCGCAGCATCGGGCCCTCCATGACGCCGTTCTCCTCGCCCTTGAGCCAGTGGTCCCACCAGCGCACCACTTCCTGGAGATAGCCGATGGCGGGGCCCGGCTCACCCAGATGCGGATACTTGTGCGACCAGGGGCCGATCAACCCCTTGCGCGGCACGTCCAGATTGCCGAGCAGCCGCGTCACGGCGTTGGAGTAGCCGTCCGCCCACCCGCTGGAGGCGAGGACGGGGCAGCGTACGTCCTGGTAGTTCTCGCAGACCGAGGCGTGCTTCCAGTAGTCGTCGCGGCGCTGGTGGCGCAGCCACTCCAGGACCCAGGGGCGTGCCTGGTCCATGCGCTCGTGCCACATCTCGCGCCAGCGGTCGCCGACCACGGCCGGGTCGGGCGGGCAGGTGGCGTAGGCGAACATGGTGCCCGCCTCGGCGAGGTTGTCGGACAGCATCGCGCCGCCCATGTAGTGCATGTCGTCGGCGTACCGGTCGTCGGTGAACGACGAGATGACGATGGCCTTCAGGCTCGGCGGCCGGCGCGCGGCGACCTGGAGAGCGGCGAACGCGCCCCAGGAGATGCCCATCATGCCGGTCGACCCGTCGCACCAGGGCTGCTCGGCCAGCCAGGCGAGCACTTCCTCGGCGTCGGTCTGCTCCACTTCCAGGTACTCGTCCCGCAGGACGCCCTCGGACTCGCCCGTGCCGCGCACATCCACGCGTACGCACGCGTAGCCGTGGCCCGCGATGTAGGGGTGGTGGATCGAGTCGCGCACGGAACTCAGATCGCGCTTGCGGTACGGGATGTACTCCAGGACGGCCGGTACCGGCGTGTCGTCCGAGGACGTCGGGCGCCAGATCCGCGCCGAAAGGCGGGTGCCGTCGGACATCGGGACGACGACGTGTTCTTCCTCTTTGGTCGCGTACGGGAGATTGCCCACGTAACGCATGGGGCCGTGCCATCCTCTCGGTTGCTTCCTCCGCCGGGGCAGGCGGAGTCCTGGGGGGTTCTGCCTGGTCGTGCTAGTCGTTGGTCTGGTCGCGGCCGCCGGGCTCCGTGTCGTCGAAGGTGAGCCCGAGCGCGGCCACACACCGGTCGTACTTGCGCCGCAGCTCCTCCTCGCTGTCGCCCCCGGTGTAGATGTGGGCCAGCTCGAAGCTGTAGCTGTCCTGGTGGCCGGAGTCGGAGAGCCGCTGCCCCTCCGCCACGTTGACCTCGATCCGCACGTTGCCGATCTCCCGCTCGATGCGGTCGATGTCCTCGCGCGTGGGCACGTTGTGCACGACGCCGTCGGCGAACCACCGGTAGTACCACTTGGCGGAGGTCGAGCAGGGGCCCTCGCGGTGGGGGATCGCCGGGTCCTCGTCGAAGGCGAGGCTGACCATGCAGTGGTGGTTCGGCACGCCGTCGACGTACTCGAACAGCTCCGCGTGCGACTGCGAGTGCCGGGGGTTGATCTCCAGCAGGTTCAGCTCGTCGGTGCCGGGGTCGTAGAAGTACTCGATGCTGAAGGTCGCGTCGTCCATGCCGATCTGCCGCATCACCCGCACGGAGACGTCGTGCAGCCGCCGCGTCACCGGCTCCGGCAGGGTCGAGGGGTACTGGTGGCGCAGGAAGCACGAGGAGTCGGGGTAGTTGATGGAGTCGAGGACGCCGTAGACGGTGACCTCGCCCCGGTGGACGTATCCCTCGACCGCGACCTGGATGCCCGACAGCGCCTCCTCGGCGAGACAGACCTGGGCGCCGATCCCCGCCATCTCCTTGGGCAGTTCTATCTGGTCGAGGATGTACTCGAAGGGGCGGCCGACCGTGCCGATCCCCTCCTTGATCCTCGCCACCGCCTCGTCGAACTCCTCCTGGTCCTTCACGCTGTACGCCAGCTTCGAGGAGTACGACAGCGCGGGCTTGAGCCACATCGGGAAGCGCACGCCCTCGGGCGGCTCAGGGGACTCGGCCTCCAGGTCGACCCGGCCGAAGCGGGGGTGCTCGTCGATCACCTTCTGCTGCTCCAGGCGGCTCCAGTACTTGTGCTCGCACTTGACGACCGACTCGAGGCTGGTGCTGCGGGTGCCGTACTGGTCGCCGAGCATCGCCACGAGCGTGCTGCCCGGAAAGTCCCAATAGCTCACGATCGCGTCGATGTCGCCGTCGAACCCGTCGAGGACATTCCGCGCCTTCGCGAGCAGATCAGGCACGGAGACCTCGCCGCCCTGGAGCTCGTCGACCGTGAGCAGCGGATGGAACCGGTAGTCCCGCGCGTGCGGGATGGCGCGCAGTGTGGGCAGATTGGCCTCGTCCAGGCCGATCACGAATACGTTCTTCTGGTGTGCGGTCACAGATGCTTCCTCTCCTTGCCCGGAGTCTCTGGTCCGGGTCTCTTTTGCGACGTCAGAGCGGCTGTGTACCCGCAGGCCGGACACGCACACGTCGGCCATGATGGACGGGGGAGAGGATCCGACCGCAGGAGAACCCGTCCCACCCGACCGCGAGGAGGACCATGGCCGATCGAAGTGACCGCGACCGGGCCGTCGTGCGGGCGCTGCTCGACGCCCACGGGAGCACCTACGCCGAGGAGGCGGGCATCCGGCTGCGGGACACCCCGCAGCCGCTGTACCAACTGCTTGTCCTGTCCGTACTGCTGAGCGCCCGCATCCGCGCCGCCGCGGCCGTCGGCGCCGCCCAGGAACTGTTCGCCGCCGGGCTGCGCGACCCGCGGCGCATGGCGGACGCGTCATGGCAGCAGCGGGTCGACGCGCTGGGCCGGGGCGGATACCGCCGCTACGACGAGAGCACCTCCACCCAGCTGGGCGAGGGCGCCGAGCTGGTCCTGCGGGAGTACGGGGGCGACCTGCGCCGGCTGCGGGACGCCGCCGACACCGACGCCGCGCTGCGCCGCCTGCTCCAGACCGTGCCCGGCCTCGGCCCGACGGGCGCGGACATCTTCCTGCGCGAGGTGCAGCGGGTGTGGCCGCGGCTCGCGCCCCGCCTGGGCGGCAAGGCGCTGCAGGGCGCGGGCCGGCTCGGTCTGCCCGAGGACGAGGAGAAACTGCTGCGCCTCGCCGGGGACGCGGACCCCGCGGCCCTGTCGGCGGCGCTGGTGCGCGCCGCCCTGGACAAGTCCATCGCCGAGGAGCTGGCGGCGGGGTCTGACCGGGGCTGACGGGCTGGCCGGCGGCGGGCCTAACCGGGGCTGACGGCCTGGCTGGCGGCGGGGGC
>NZ_WMBF01000689.1:0-2563 GCF_019400875.1 Streptomyces anatolicus
CCTGGAAACCGTTGACACCACTCCAAGTGAAGTACTACGTTCTAACCACTTCACTCGGAGTGCCACGAAACGCCACCGCCACACCTCAGGAGCCCACTTGCGAAAGCTCGTCTACTTCATCGCCGTCAGCCTCGACGGATTCATCGCCGGCCCCGACGGTTCCGACCCCACGGGCCCCGACGGCTTCTGGCCGTTCGCCGAGGACTACGTCCAGCACCTCGCCCAGACGTACCCCGAGACCCTGCCCGCCCCCGCCAGGCAGGCCCTCGGTCTGACCGGCGAGGGTTGCCACTTCGACACGATCCTCGAAGGCCGCAGGACCTACATGATCGGCGTGGACGCCGGGATCCCCGACTGCTACCCGCACTTGAGACACCTGGTCTTCACCCGCACCCTCACCGAGAGCCCCGACCCGCACGTCGAGCTGGTCGCCACCGACCCCGTCGCCAAGGTGCGCGAGCTGAAGCGCGAGGACGGCAAGGACATCTGGCTGTGCGGCGGCGGCGAGCTGGCCGGGACCCTGCGCGGCGAGATCGACCGCCTGGTCGTCAAGCTGGCCCCGATGACGCTGGGTTCGGGCACGCCGCTGTTCTCGGCGAAGACCGCCTTCGAGCCCACGCTGTACGAGCGGACGGACACCGTGCTCCTCGACAGCGGCTCGGTCTTCCTCACGTACGACAAGAGCGCGGGGGACGCGGGCTAAGCCCCTCCGTGGGCGGCGGCCGGGGCGGCCAGGCGGTGCCCCTCGCCCGCCGCCGCCCGCAGCAGTACGCCGGCCAGCTCGTCCGGCGTGGAGAGCATCGGCCAGTGCCCGGTGGCCAGTTCGAAGAAGGTCGCGCGCGGGTCGGCGAGGTGCTGGACGAGCGGCAGGCCCGCCGCCACGAGGCCTTCGAGCGTGGCGATGTCCATCGTCCCGCCCGTGGTGCAGAAGACGCCGGTCGTCGCGAGGGCCGCGACCGCGTCCGAGACGCGCAGCCTCTGTTCGCACGGGCCGACCGGCATCGGCGAGGCCAGGCGCGCCAGCCTGGCCAGCGCCTCGGGGGACACACCCGCGAGGTTCCCGTGCGCCTGCCACTCCGCGAGGGTGGGCGCCGGTACCAGCCCACCGGCGTCGGCCCGCTCCCGCATGCCGAGCATCCGCTCGCGCGCCGCCCCCTGCGGCATCTGCTCACGGACCTGGTCGAGCATGGAGCAACCGTCCTGCGGCATAGGCGAGTCCAGGTACACCAGCCGGGCGACGCGGTCCAGGCGCCGGTCGGCGGCGCCCGCCGACGGATAGATCCCGTAGCAGTAGCCGACCAGGACCACCTCGGACGCGTCGACGTGGTCGATCGCCTGGGCCACGTCCTCGATGTGGGTCTCCAGATCCGTCCTCGGGCCCGCCAGATGCCTGCGCTCCGCGAGCCCGGTGAGCGTCACCGCGTGCACCTCGGCTCCCGCCGAGCGCAGCCGCGCCGCCACGTCCCGCCAGATCCAGCCGCCCGTATGACCACCCGACACCAGCACGAACGCCGTCATGATTCCTCCTAGTACGCGGTCCACGGCACGGGTCGCGCCCCGGCCGGGCCGACCGGTCCGCCGCCCCCGCGCTCGCCCGTACGCTAGGAACTCCCCCTGAGGGAGGTTCAAGTCGTGACAGCAGACGGCACCGGCAGCGAGAGCGAGAGCGGGAGCGAGAAAGCGACCGCGACCGGGACCGGGCCCGCCCCGCCCGGCGCATGGAGCATCGGGCAGCTCGCCGAGCGGGCCGGCGTCACCGTCAAGACCGTCCGCTTCTACTCCGACCGGGGCCTGCTGCCCGAAGCCGCCCGCAGCGGCGGCGGCCACCGCCGCTACGGCCCCGAGGCCCTCGACCGGCTCCGCCTCATCCGCTCCCTGCGCGGTCTCGACGTGCCTGTTCCCGAGGTCAGCCGCGTACTCGCCGAGGAGGACGCGCTGGAGGACGTCATCGAGGACCAGCTGCGCGCACTCGGCACGCGGCTGACCGCCCTGCGCTGGCGCGAGGCCGCTCTGCGCCTGCTGCGCGACTGCTCCACCGAGGAGCGCGCCGAGCGGCTGCGCCTGATCGGCGGCCTGGGCACGCCCCCGAACGCGCCCCCGAACACCGCGGCGCTCGCCCGGTTCTGGCGGCTCTGGCTGCCCGCGCGGCTGCCCGCCCGAGTGGTCTCCGCCGTCGTCGAACAGGCGGTCCCGCGGCTGCCCGAGGACCCCGCCCCGGCGCAGGTGCTCGCCTTCGCGCGGCTGCACGCTTTCGTCTCCGGGCCCTGCTTCGACTCGGCCCCGCGCACGGCCGCGCGCCCCGGGCAGCCCGAGGCGCACCAGCCCGGCAAGGGCTACCGTCCCGACGTGCTCTACGAAGGTCTCCCCGAGGCGTTCGCGCTGGCCTCGGCCGCACTGCGGGCGGGCCGCGCCCCGCACCCGGGCGAGGCCCTCGACTGCTTCGTCGCGGTCCACGCCGCCGCGCTCAACGCCCGCGACACCGCCGGCTTCCGCCGGGGCCTCGCCCGCATGCTCGCCGCCGAACCCCGCATCGACCACTACTGGCAGCTCGCCGCCGAGGTCA
>NZ_WMBF01000690.1:0-2559 GCF_019400875.1 Streptomyces anatolicus
ACCACGAACACGAAAAAGGAGATCTGACCATGCCCAAGGGACCACCCCCGCATGCGCGGGGACCACGAGATGCCGCAGGGCGGCGTCGTCCAGGGCTGGGGACCACCCCCGCATGCGCGGGGACCACTTGATGGAGCTGTCGTATCCGAAGCGCGGCGCGGGACCACCCCCGCATGCGCGGGGACCACGCACGTGCCTGCCCCAACAGGAGGTTGAAGCGGGGACCACCCCCGCATGCGCGGGGACCACGCATGCTGCAGGTCGTTGATGCCCTGGCGAAGGGGACCACCCCCGCATGCGCGGGGACCACGAACACGAAAAAGGAGATCTGACCATGCCCAAGGGACCACCCCCGCATGCGCGGGGACCACGAGATGCCGCAGGGCGGCGTCGTCCAGGGCTGGGGACCACCCCCGCATGCGCGGGGACCACCTCAGGAAGGAGCGGGCTCGGGCGGCCGGGCCGGGACCACCCCCGCATGCGCGGGGACCACGCTGTAGTGCACATTCACGTGGGCGGCCGGGGGGGACCACCCCCGCATGCGCGGGGACCACCGGTGCCGCCCCGATCCGCTGGTCCCCGGGTAGGGACCACCCCCGCATGCGCGGGGACCACGTCCAGACTGATGCGCGGAAGTACAGCCCGGGGGGACCACCCCCGCATGCGCGGGGACCACAGGTCGCCTGTCGGTGCCCGGGGGATCGCCCAGGGACCACCCCCGCATGCGCGGGGACCACCCGCTCAGCGAGGACGAGGAAGAACGCTGGGAGGGACCACCCCCGCATGCGCGGGGACCACGGTTTGCTGGCGCCCAGCTCAGCGCACATCTCGGGACCACCCCCGCATGCGCGGGGACCACTACCGGAACGTGGGCACTGCGCGGAAATGGGAGGGACCACCCCCGCATGCGCGGGGACCACAGGAGCTCGTTCGTGAACGCTTCACTCAAGTCGGGACCACCCCCGCATGCGCGGGGACCACGAGGCCGCGCTCGCGCTCGTCCGCGGCCGTCCGGGACCACCCCCGCATGCGCGGGGACCACCTCGTCGTCGAAGTCGTCCTCGTCGACGCCCAGGGACCACCCCCGCATGCGCGGGGACCACGCGCGGCTTCTCGCGGTCGGCTTCCGTATCGCGGGACCACCCCCGCATGCGCGGGGACCACAAATTCCCGGAACTCAAGAACGCTGCCGTTCTGGGACCACCCCCGCATGCGCGGGGACCACCCCTCGTCCTGCTCGTCCCACCAGTTGACCTCGGGACCACCCCCGCATGCGCGGGGACCACACCTTGAGGCGAAGAACGGCTCCTCCCACACGGGGACCACCCCCGCATGCGCGGGGACCACACCGGCACCCGGGAGATGAAGCAGCTCGCCGCGGGACCACCCCCGCATGCGCGGGGACCACGATCCACGACCTGCGTCACACTCATGTGTCGTGGGGACCACCCCCGCATGCGCGGGGACCACTCGACCTGTACGACCTGGGAGCCGACCCCGACGGGACCACCCCCGCATGCGCGGGGACCACAGTCGGCACGGACTTGGCCAGACCACGGAACCGGGACCACCCCCGCATGCGCGGGGACCACGAGGCGGCCAAGATCATCACCTCGGACCATGAGGGACCACCCCCGCATGCGCGGGGACCACCTGTACTGGGACCTGGAGCTGTGGGAGCGCTGGGGACCACCCCCGCATGCGCGGGGACCACAGGGAGCGACCTGCACGTTCACGGGCTGGGGGAGTCAACTTTGCTCACTAGTGCGTGAACCGACATTTAGGGCACCTGCCTTCAAGCTTTACTGCCTATGAGAGGAACTCTTGTTACTGCGGTGTCCAGAGTGCAGCTTAGGAACGACCTTGGGGACTTGCGAAGCCGACAGGGAGCGGACACCCTCTCACTCTGAAGGGAGCTGCTCCGCCATAGTTGTCCGAAGAGTCTTCAGGCCGCTCGCTGATGCATTGGCGTGCGTGGTGCGGTCCCCGCGTCTGCGGGGGTGATCCCTGGGGGTCTCTGGTATTTGCGTGTTCCCCGCTTCTGCGGGGCTTGAGGTGGATTCGCAGGCGCTGACACGTTCACGCCCCTAGTCGTCCGCCGAGAGGCCCGCACGCCGAGTCTGCGTCACGCCTGTGGAGCTCGCCTAGTGCCTCAAGCAGACTGCCGTCTGTGCGGCAGGTCTGATGGTGCTGGTGGCGTCTGCGCTGCACCTGCGGAAGCCATCCGTCGGCGAATCTGTTGGCTCCGCGTCGGCAGTCCGTAGCGAGCTCATTCGCTACGGAACGTAATCGCAGCGACGGGGGTGCACCTGTGTGCCATCGGCCGCTACGCCTTGTCGCAGAGCCAGGATGTTCCTGCGGGGCTGAGCAGTCGTGAGGTGGCCTCTGGTGGCTTCCGGTTCGGTGAGGGAGAGGGAAGCGGCCGTGTGGCGAACGCCTAACCGCTTCCGGCTGAGCGGGATCCAGGAGGGTGCAGCCGCATGGAAACGGGTGGGTATGTCCGTTCCTTCGGCATCTTCGCATGTGAGACGTATCACTGGAATGGGTTCGAGTCCCACC
>NZ_WMBF01000691.1:0-2554 GCF_019400875.1 Streptomyces anatolicus
GCTCCCCGCTGCCCGGCGCCCCCGCCGCGGACAGGGACCCGGGCCCCGTACGCCAGATCGTGCGCCGTGCGGCCCGCGGGGCCTACCGCCACGGAGTGCAGCGCGTGGCCCCCGTCATCCGGCGGATGGGCGAGCTGTGAACTCCCACGACCTTTCACCCTCAGGAGCCCCCATGTCACACCCCGGCCCAGCGAGTACGCCGGTGCGCCGCGTCCTGGCCGTCATCCCCGCCCGCGGCGGCTCCAAGGGTGTGCCCGCCAAGAACCTCGCCCCGGTCGGCGGCGTGCCGCTGGTGGTCCGCGCCATCCGCGAATGCGTGGCCGCCCGGCTCGTCACGGACGTCGTCGTCTCCACGGACGACCAGGGGATCGCCGAGGCGGCCCGCACGGCGGGCGCCGAGGTGGTGCTGCGCCCCGCCGCGATCGCCGGGGACACCGCGACCAGCGAGGCCGCCGTCCTGCACGCCATGGACGCCCACGAGGCCCTGCACGGTGACCGCGTCGACGTCGTCCTGCTCGTGCAGTGCACCAGCCCCTTCCTCACCCGCGAGGACATCGACGGGGTGGCCGCCGCCGTCGTCGAGAACGGCGCCGACACCGCCGTCACCGTCGCCCCCTTCCACGGCTTCATCTGGCGTGACGCGGCCGACGACGCGGCCGGCTCCACCGGCGCCACGGCGGCCGCCGACGTCACCGCGCGGCGCGCGGACACCGCGGGCGGCACGGCGACCCTCGCCAACTCCACCCGCACCCGGGGCGGTTACGGCGTCAACCACGACAAGTCCTTCCGCCCGCGCCGCCAGGACCGTCCCCAGGACCTCCTGGAGACCGGCGCCGCCTACGCCATGGACGCGGCGGGCTTCCGCACCGAGAAGCACCGCTTCTTCGGCCACACCGAGCCGGTCCGCACCGACCCGGCGCGCGTCCTGGAGGTCGACGACCCGCACGACCTCGCCCGCGCCCGCGCGCTCGCCCCCCTCTTCGACGCGGCCCGTCCCGAGGACGGTCCCGCGCTCCCCACCGCCGCCGACATCGACGCGGTGGTCCTCGACTTCGACGGCACCCAGACCGACGACAGGGTGCTGATCGACTCCGAGGGACGGGAGTTCGTCTCCGTGCACCGCGGGGACGGCCTCGGCATCGCGGCCCTGCGCAGAAGCGGCCTGCACATGCTGATCCTGTCCACGGAGCAGAACCCGGTCGTCGCCGCGCGCGCCAGGAAGCTCAAGCTCCCGGTCCTGCACGGCATCGACCGGAAAGACCTCGCACTGAAGCACTGGTGCGAGGAGCAGGGCATCGCGCCCGAGCGCGTGCTCTACGTCGGCAACGACGTCAACGACCTCCCGTGCTTCGCCCTCGTGGGCTGGCCCGTGGCGGTCGGCAGCGCCCACGACGTCGTACGCGGCGCGGCCCGCGCGGTCACCACCCTCCCCGGCGGTGAAGGCGCGATCCGAGAGATCGCCAGCTGGATCCTCGGCCCCTCTCTCGACTCCCTCCACAGTTAAGGAAAGTTCCTGCCATGAGCTCCACCACCCCCGTCACCTCCATCGGCGCCAACTCCCGGCTGCGTCAGTTCGGTTCCAAGACGGCGGGCCCCGGTCAGCCCGTCTACATCACCGGTGAGATCGGCATCAACCACAACGGTGACCTGGAGAACGCGTTCAAGCTGATCGACGTGGCCGCCGACGCCGGCTGCGACGCGGTGAAGTTCCAGAAGCGCACCCCGGAGATCTGCACCCCGCGCGACCAGTGGGACATCGAGCGCGACACCCCCTGGGGCCGCATGACGTACATCGACTACCGCCACCGCGTGGAGTTCGGCGAGGCCGAGTACCAGGCCATCAGCGAGCACTGCGCCAAGCGCGGCATCGACTGGTTCGCCTCCCCGTGGGACACCGAGGCCGTCGCCTTCCTGGAGAAGTTCGACCTGCCCGCCCACAAGGTCGCCTCCGCGTCCCTCACCGACGACGAGCTGCTGCGCGCCCTGCGCGCCACCGGCCGCACGATCATCCTCTCCACGGGCATGTCGACGCCGAAGCAGATCCGCCACGCGGTCGAGGTCCTCGGCTCCGACAACATCCTGATGTGCCACGCCACGTCGACGTACCCGGCGCAGGCCGAGGAGCTGAACCTGCGCGTGATCAACACCCTCCAGCAGGAGTACCCGAACGTCCCGATCGGCTACTCCGGCCACGAGACGGGCCTGCAGACGACGCTGGCCGCCGTCGCGCTCGGTGCCACCTTCGTCGAGCGGCACATCACCCTCGACCGCGCCATGTGGGGCTCCGACCAGGCCGCCTCCGTCGAGCCGCAGGGCCTGACCCGCCTGGTCCGCGACATCCGCACCATCGAGGCCTCCCTCGGTGACGGCGTCAAGAAGGTGTACGAGTCGGAGCTGGGCCCGATGAAGAAGCTGCGCCGCGTCGCGGGCGTCGTGGCCGAGACCGAGTCGTCGGCGAACTCCGGCGCCGAGCCGGTCGCGGTCTGAGCGCCCACCGGTTACCGGATACGGACGAGACGACGATGAGCCCCCGAGCCGCCGGCCCCACCGGCGC
>NZ_WMBF01000692.1:0-2535 GCF_019400875.1 Streptomyces anatolicus
GCGGGCGGGGCGAGCAGGGTGCCGTGGAAGGAGCCGCGTACGGGCGAGTCGAGCGTCATGTGCTCGCGGTGCAGGCCGTCGCGCACGGAGGTGCGGGCATCCGTGACGGCCAGGGGCGCCCGCTCTACGCGGGCCAGACGCTCGACCACGGCACGCAGGTGACGGACGCGGGCGACGCGGTCTCCTGTGCCGTCGAAGGCCGTGTGCCGCAGGGCCGGCTCGGCGGCGAGGAGCCGGTGGAGGTGGCGGATCTGCATGGCGCGTCAGACGAAATCGCCGTGCAGGGTGCTGGGCACTTCCAGTGCGTACGCGTCCAGTGCCTCGTCCAGTTTGATCTGGCCGCGTTTGAGGAGTTCGAGGAGTTCGTTCTGGGGGCGGTAGAAACACGACTTGCACAGGTCGGTCCTGCGCGGGTTGGAGGCCTCCCATTCGGCGCGGGGGCCGCCTTCGAGCACTTCCGCGTAACCCTGTTCGAGGACATTGCCGATGAGGTAGCGGCTGTTGAGGTGCACCTGAGGGCACGGATAGAGGTTACCGTCGGCGCCCACCGCCGTGACGAAACGGCTGTAGTGGCAGTGCTCGAAGTCGCCCTCGACCTCCTCGACCTGGTCCATCGGGCC
Organism: Streptomyces anatolicus; assembly: GCF_019400875.1. Taxonomy (NCBI): domain Bacteria; kingdom Bacillati; phylum Actinomycetota; class Actinomycetes; order Kitasatosporales; family Streptomycetaceae; genus Streptomyces; species Streptomyces anatolicus. Next base: position 621 of record NZ_WMBF01000692.1, read on the forward strand.
GCGGTCCAGCTTGGGCACCGAGACCTCGAAGGCGTCGGTGGAGAGCGCGGCCGCCCTGGTGAGGGACTCGGCGATCTCCGGCATCACGGATTCGATGGTCTCGTGGCCGAGGGCGCTGTAGAACTCCGGCTCGAAGCGCACGTAATGCGCACCGGATTCCAGGGCGATGTGGGCCGCCTCCAGAATCTCCCGGTAGTTCTGCAGGGTGATCACGTAGTTGAAGCCGATGCGGAAGTCGGGGTCGACCGCGCTCTCCCTGAGTCGGCCGACCGAGCCGATGAACTGCGAGAACGTCTGCTCCCGGTCCCGGGTGATGTCGTTGAACGTCGCTTCCGTGCCCGCGTTCAGGCCGATGCGGACCCAGGTGTGGGTCTCGGCGACGCAGGAGGCGACCTTCGGGCGGCCGAGCCGCGAGCCGTTGGTGATCAGCCCGATCCGCAGCCCCGCCGCGTGCCCGGCCCGGCAGATCTCGGTGTAGCCCGGGTGGATGGTGCACTCGCCGCTGCCGCAGAACGTCACGGCCCGGCCGTCGTTCTCGGCGAACTCGCGCAGCAGGGTGACCGCCTTGTCGGTGGCGATCGAGTCCTTGAACGAGAACAGGTCGTAGAACTGCTCTTCGTTGGGGGAGTGGAAGTTGCAGAAGTTGCACCGCATGTTGCAGGCGCCCATGATGCCGATCCGCATGTGGACCGGTTTGATCTCCTGGCCCGCGACGAACCGCCGCAGCAGCTCGCCGTGGGCGAGGACCTTCTGGGGTGAGTGCGCCTGATCGAGACTGACGATCGGCAGTCCTTCGCGATTCTGGGGGGCTGCCACATTGATGTCGCCGGAACCGGGTGTGCTGTTCACGAACCCCCCACGCAGATCGATGTGCGTTTACGCTGTTCGAGCCCGCTGTTCGAGACGGTGCCTGCGACATTAGGGAGCCCCGCCGTTGGCTGTCAACTGGTCTGGACAACTCGGCAGTTGGCGGTGCGGACGCTCCGGCTAGGCGGAGGTCGCGGCCGTCAGGAGTTCGGCGATCGAGGCCGTGAGGTCCTCCCTGCCCAGGCCGAGGCCGGTGAGCGGGCCCCGGCCGTCCTCGGCCTCGATCAGGGCCAGCAGGATGTGCTCGGTCCCGACGTGGTGGTGGCCGAGGCGCAGCGCCTCGCGGAAGGTCAGTTCGAGCACCTTGCGGGCCCCCGCGTCGTACGGCACCAGCTCGGGCACCTCGGCGGCCGTCGCGGGCAGCGCGTCCAGGGCGGCCCGGCGGACGTCCTCCAGGGCGACGCCCTGCGCGGTGATCGCCTTGGCGGCGAGGCCGTCCGGCTCGCTGAGCAGGCCCAGGAGCAGGTGCTCGGTGCGGACCTCGTCGTGGTGGGCGCCCTTGGCCTCGTTGTGCGCGGCCATCACGACGTTCCTGGCGCGTGGCGTGAAGCGGGAGAAGCCCTGGCTGGGGTCGAGGTCGTTGGGCTCGTCCGGCTTCTTCGGCACGAACCGCTTCTGGGCGGCCTGCCGGGTGACGCCCATGCTCTTGCCGATGTCGGTCCAGGAGGCGCCCGAGCGGCGGGCCTGGTCCACGAAGTGGCCGATGAGGTGGTCGGCGACATCGCCGAGGTGGTCGGCGGCGATGACCGCGTCGGAGAGCTGGTCGAGGGCGTCCGTGTGGACCTTCTTGATGGCGTCGATGAGGTCGTCGAGGCGGACGGTCGGCGCGGGCGTGGTGCGGTCCGCGGCTGCGTCTGAGTGCGTCATGTGACAACCGTAGGTTGACAGTTCGGCGACTGTCAACTCTTGGTTGACGCGGGCGTTCGGTACCTTGGGCGAGGCCTCGGGCGGCGCTTCGGGCCACCCGAGGAAACCCTGGGTCGGGTCCCCGCCCGCGGGGGTTGAACAGTGGAACCACCGGCTCACCGCACCCCAGTTCGTCCAGTCG
>NZ_WMBF01000693.1:0-2534 GCF_019400875.1 Streptomyces anatolicus
GGCCGTGGGCCGGCGGGGGACGCCCGTGGGTACGGCTGTCTCGCCACCGCGCACAGTGGTGCGAGTGGGGCGCGGGGCGAAACGGGACGACATCTTTATGAGGGTAGGCGACGGCCGCCCCCCGCCGGGTCTCCCCTACTGGTCCGAGGAGAAGCGGACGGCGCCCGGCGGCAGCTCGGCGCCGCACCAGACGCGTACGCCGTCGCGCAGTTCGTTGTCGGCGCCGATGCGCGCCCCGTCGCCGATCACCGCGCCCGAGAGCGCCGCGCGGGCCCCGACGCGGGCGCCCGCGCCGACGAGGGAGTCCGTGATCACCGCGCCCGGTTCGACGACCGCGCCGGCCAGGATCGCGCTGCCGGAGATCCGCGCGCCCTCGCCGACGCGGGCGTTCTCGCCGACGACCGTGCCGCCGGTGAGCTTGGCGTCCGGGGCGACGGACGCGGTGGGCAGGACCAGGCTCTCGCCGCGGCGCCCCGGGACCGCCGGGGAGGGCGCGCGGCCGAGGACGAGGTCCGCCGAGCCGCGGACGAACGCCTGGGGCGTGCCCAGGTCGAGCCAGTACGTGGAGTCGACCATGCCCTGGAGATGGGCGCCGTGGGAGAGGAGGTCGGGGAAGGTCTCCCGTTCGACCGAGACGGGGCGGCCCTCGGGGATCGTGTCGATGACCGAGCGGCGGAAGACGTACGCGCCCGCGTTGATCTGGTCGGTGAGGATCTCCTCGGGGGTCTGCGGCTTCTCCAGGAAGGCGGTGACCCGGCCGGTCGCGTCGGTGGGGACGAGGCCGTACGCCCTCGGGTCCTCGACCCGGGTCAGATGCAGCGAGACATCGGCGCCGGACGTCCGGTGGGTGTCGACGAGGGCGCGGATGTCCAGGCCCGTGAGGATGTCACCGTTGAAGATCAGTACGGGCTCGTCGGGGCCCGAACGCAGGTGCGAGGCCACATTGCGGATGGCGCCGCCCGTGCCGAGGGGCTCGGTCTCCGTGACGTACTCGATGTGCAGGCCGAGCGCCGAGCCGTCGCCGAAGCGCGGCTCGAAGACCTCGGCGAGGTAGGAGGTGGCGAGGACGATGTGTTCCACGCCCGCCGCGCGGGCCCGCGCCAGCTGGTGGGTGAGGAACGGGACGCCCGCCGCCGGGACCATCGGCTTGGGGGTGTGGACCGTGAGCGGTCGCAGCCGGGTTCCCTTGCCGCCGACCAGGAGGATCGCTTCTGTCACCTGTCGTCTCTGCTTCCTGCTGGGGCCGGCCGAACTTGGGTTTCGGCCGGCCAGTGTATGCAGACGGATGTGCAGGTCGTGCAGGTCGTGCAGGTCATGCAGGTCATGCAGTGCGACCGGGCCTCAGCGGCCCTGCATGCGGGCCGAGGAGGACCGGGCCTTGCCGAGCTTGTTGTACAGGCGGCTGCCGGGGCAGTCGGTGGCGAAGCCGTCACGGTGTCCGGAGATCACCCGGAGGCGAACGTTCCTGCCTTTCTTGTACAGGTTGCCACCACCGGACTTCAGGTAGGTAGTACCGCGCGGGTTGGCGCCGTACAGGCCGAGCTTCCACGCGGTCAGCCGGGCGAGGGCGGTCACGGCCGCCTTCGGCGGGCCGGCGCTGCTGAACGTGCCGAGGACGGCGATGCCCGTGGTGTTCGCGTTGAAACCGCGAGTGTGGGCCCCGAGGACGGGCTTGGCCACACCTCCGGCACGTCCTTCGTAGATGTTTCCGCACTTGTCGACCGCGAAGTTGTAGCCGAAGTCGCGCCAGCCGCTGCTCTTGACGTGGTAGCGGTAGATGCTGCGCAGCACGGATCCCGCCTGTGAGCAGCGGTAGTTGTTGCCGGACGCGCTGTGGTGCACGAAGGCGGCCTTCACGGTCCTGGTGTACGCGAAGTCCCGCTCGCGGATCCGTTCGTCGGCGCCCCAGCCCTTGCGCGTGATGATGGCCGGGCGCGGGCCGATGTAGGGCCGCACCTTGCCGACCGCCTCGCGGCCGCCGCGGGCGGCGATCAGGTCCTCCTCCGTCTGCCGCTTGGTCAGCTCCGGGATCACGGCGGCGTCGAGCGGGGCGAGGTCCGCGTTGACGGCCGACGCGGCGGCGGCCTCGGCGGACATGGCGGTGGCGCGCGGCACCTCGGTGAGGCCGCCGCGCGGCGGGGGCTCGTCGCCCGGGTCCACGAGTTCGAGGCGCAGGCCCTCGGGGAGCAGGGCGGGGCCGGCGCGCCGGTCGCTCTGGGCGCGGACACGGACCTCCACGCCGTCGGAGTCGCCGACCCACAGGGGGGCCGTGGCGCCGCGGACCCTGCCGGTGCCGCGTTCCAGGGTGTCCGGGTCGGCCGCGTGTTCGTGGTTGTGCGTCTCGACGCCCTGCCAGCCGGACCAGGTGGCGGTGCCGGTCGCTCGGGTGCGGACCTGGACGGTGCCGTGCAGTTCGTCGGCCGGATCGTCCCAGACGACGCCGACCAGCGAGAAGGGGCGGACGTCGCGGCGGGTCAGGCCCTGTTCGCGTTCCGCGGGGGCGGCGGAGCGGTCGGTGGCGAGGGGGGTGAGGG
>NZ_WMBF01000694.1:0-2528 GCF_019400875.1 Streptomyces anatolicus
CGGGGGAGGGGGCGGCGGTACGGCACCGGCCATGCGGTGACCGCAGACCTCGCACCAGTCGTCGGAACCCGACTGGTGTCCGTTCGGGCAGGTCGGCATGTCGGCGCTTCCCCCTCTCCTTCTCCGGCCCGCAGGCCGTACGTACGCGAATGGTCCGTTGCTGGTACTGCTACTGCTTCTTCACGCGAACGGTCTTCGTCGACCGCGTCTCGAGTGTCATCTCGTCGGCCTCGGCGACCTTCGCCTTCAATCGAACAGTACCTTCCGCGGCATCCACCACGTCCACCACCTTCGAAAGCAGTTTCGCCGTATCCGCGTTGCCCGAGGCGGCCGCCAGCTGGACGGCGCGGCCGAGTTTCGCGGTCGCCCCGTCGAGATCCCCCGCTTTACGGGCGTCCAGTCCCTGCTGGATGACCTGGGCCAGCTCCGCCTGGCCCGTGTAGTGCGCGACCTGCGGATTGATGGAGGTGGACGCCGCCATGTCGTCCGTCCACACCGCCCGCACCAGGCCCTGCGACAGCGTCTGCGTGCCGCCGTCGCCCTGCGGCACGATCAGGGAGAGCCGGGCGGCGAGCATCTCCTGGCCGATGGCGGCGCCCGGTACCCGTACGCAGATGTGGTAGTCCCGGGACTCGTCGCCCCAGGACCCCGTGGGGTAGTCCCCGGCGCGCGGTCCCGCCTCCGTGCGACGGTCCGTCAAGTCGGCGACCGTGGGCGCCACTTGCTTCACGAACTTGATCTCCACGCCCACCGGGGTCCAGAGCCGCAGACTGACGTCGGCGACCTCCTTGCCCATCGCCGTCTCCATCATGTGGGTGAAGTCGGCGGAGAGCCCGGCCGGGTCGGCGACGATGTCGGCGGTGCCGAGGAGCGCGGAGGCTATCGCCGTGACCTCCTTCACCTCCCAGTCCGTGCCCACACCGCGGGCGTCGCAGGTGAAGCGGCCCGCGCAGGAGTCGAGGGCGGCCCTGAGGTCCTCGGGCGACTCGTGTTCGTTGCGCCCGTCGGTGAGCAGGATGCCGTGCCGCACCGCCGACGGGGCGAGGCCGGCGGAGGCGAGCAGGCGGTCGGCGAGCCGCAGCCAGGTGCCGATCGCCGTGCCGCCGCCCGCGCTGAGCCCGCGCAGCGCCTGCTTGGCCTGCTCGCGGGTCTCCGGGCCAGCCACCGCGAGGCGGCCGTTGCCCGGATAGACCTCCTTGGCGATGTGCGTGCCGCCGATCACCGCGAAGCGCACGCCGTCGCGGACGGCGTCGATGGCGGCGGCCGTGGCGTCCCTGGCGCCCCGCATCTTCGTCGGCGGGTAGTCCATGGAGCCGGAACAGTCCACCATGATCGCCACGGCGGCGTCCGGGCTCTGCCCCGCGGCGTAGAGATGCGGGGCGCTCACCGCGGAGCCGACCGTCCCGCCCCCGGTGGAGGTCACCGTGGCGATGGCGTTGACCTCGCGGCCGCCCTCGGGCAGGAATTCGTTCTGGTAGACGTCGACCGTGAACTGCGGCACGTTCGACTTCGAGAAATTGGCCATGGATGCTGCTCCCCCTCAGATCCTCAGGTCCCCAGGTCCTCAGAACCGCTCAGAACCTCCGGGCGCCGGACATCCCCCGTCCGGCGTCCGGCGCTGGGCCGATCCTGCCCCTTGTGGCGCGTAGGGGAACGGGACGACCGCCACTGTTACGTTGTCGTGGCCCCCGCCGTCCAGCGCGTGGCCGACCAGGACCTGGGCGCTGCGCAGCGGGCGGTCCGCGGCGTCGGCGGGCACGGCCCGCGCCATCTCCTCGACGGCTTCCGCGTAGTTCCACAGCCCGTCCGTGCAGACCACCACCACGCCCGCGCGGTCCGGCTTGAAGGAAGCGGTGTGCGGCTCCAGTTCGTACGCGTCCGCGCCGAGCCAGCCGGTGATGGCATGCGCGCGGTCGTCGGCGTACGCCTCGGCCTCGTTCATCAGGCCGGCGGCGACCATCTGCGCGGCCCACGAGTCGTCCTCGGTGAGGCGGACGGCGGGGCCGCTGCGGTCGTCGGGGATCCAGTAGGCGCGGCTGTCGCCGACCCAGCCGACGACGAGCAGGCCGCCCGCGACGATCGCGCCGACCAGGGTGCAGGCGGGCGCGTTCTGGTGCGGGCTGTGCTCGCGGGCGGCGGCGGGCTCGGTGGCCAGGGAGTTGACGGCTTCGGCGGCCGACAGGATGGCCTCGTGCATGGCCTGCTGCGGGTGCGTGCCGCGCGGCAGTGAGCCCTGCAAGGACTCGTTGGCCGCGCGGGAGGCGGCGAGCGAGGCCTCGTCGGGGCGGGTCGCCGAGGAGACGCCGTCGCAGACGATCGCGACGACGGCGGGGGAGCCGTCGGGCAGCGCGGCCGCGGAGATCGCGAACGCGTCCTCGTTGCGGTGGTGGCGCAGGCCCCGGTCGCTGACGGCGGCGACCGCGTCCAGCTCCTCCTCCATGTGGTCGCGCTCGCGCGGCTGGGCGTGCCCGCAGTTCTCGCAGTACCCGTCCGGGTCGACGCGGCCGGAGCGGCAGGCCACGCAGAGC
>NZ_WMBF01000695.1:0-2510 GCF_019400875.1 Streptomyces anatolicus
GACTTCGATGTCCTGGCCATGGATCCCGGTGACTGGCCCGGCAATCTCGGCGCGGGCCTGCTGCCCGCCCCCGACGGCAGCTGCCAGGGCGTGTTCCTGCGCTACGACCTCTTCGGCGGCCGCGGCCCCGCGATGATCATCGGCAATCTCCCCGAGGGCGCGCCCGCGCGCGAGACCGCCGAGGGCGAGGTCCCCTTCGAGGTGGCCCAGCTGCTCATCGCCCTGGAGAACGACGAGGAGGTCACCGTCGTCTCCGCCGAGGACATGCCGGTGATGCAGGGCGACAACCTCCTCATCGTGCGCCGCCTGAAGCTGTCGGAGAGCCGCATCTCGTGCGTGCAGTTCGACCGCAGCGACAACGTCCTCGTGACCATCGCCGCCTGGGACCGTCCGATCACCGACGACCTGTACGCACTCCTGAAGCCGCTGCCCGCGGAGCTGTTCCAGCAGGCCTGACCGCCCCTGTTCTCGTACCGCCCCTGTTCGGGGGCGGTACGAGAACCTTCGGGGCAGGGGCCGGACAGCGTCAGTCCTCGACTAGGACCCCGAGCGCATCACCTGTACGTCCGCCGCCCGCACATAGCCGATGCGGTGCCCGTACTGGATCACGTAGTACATGTCCTTGCCGCGCACCACCTTGTGCGGCGCGGTGTCGAACGTCGGCGCGTAGAAGTACTCGCCCGGCACCTTGTCGCCGATCACGTACTTCTGGCCCGCCAGGATCTTGTAGGGCAGCGGGGAGACCGCCTGGACGGGCACGCCCGCCGGGTAGGCCTCCTTCTCCGGATACGCGCGCCCGTACACCGGGACCTCCGTCGCGCCCTCCTTCGGCGTCACCACGAACCCCTTCGCGTCGAGGGCGGTGGGCTGCTTCCTCGGGTTCTTGAACCACGCCTTCTGGCCGAGGTACCAGACGGCCGTCCAGTCGCCCTGCCGGTCCGCGACCGCGTACTGCTGACCGGTGGAGAGCCGCGCCCCGACGTCGTTCACGTCGATCGTGGAGTTCCCGCCGTCCGGTCGCTTCCCGATGTCCTTGATCAGCGGCGCGTCGTCGCGCGGCTCGGTGTGCACGCGCACCGCCGCCGACCCGTGCGGCACGCACTTCTCGGCGGGCTTGGCGCAGCCCGTGTACTCCGGCCTGTTCGCGGAGTACTCCGGGGCCACCGTCACCAGGCCGCCCTGCGGTCCCGCCGTGCGGTGGAACGGCTTGCCGAGCAGGGTGAAGTAGTGCTGCCAGTCCCAGTACGGGCCGGGGTCGGTGTGCATCCCCCGGATCGTGGAGGAGACCGTGCCCTGGACGTTGTCGTGGCCGAGGATGTGCTGGCGGTCCAGCGGGATGTCGTACTTCTTGGCGAGGTACCTCACCAGCCGGGCCGACGCGCGGTACATGGCCTCCGTGTACCAGGTGTCGGGAGCGGTCAGGAAGCCCTCGTGCTCCAGACCGATCGACTTGGCGTTCACGTACCAGTTGCCCGCGTGCCAGGCGACGTCCTTGGCCTTCACGTGCTGGGCGATGTGGCCGTCGGTGGAGCGCAGGGTGTACTGCCACGACACATAGGTCGGGTCCTGCACCATGTTCAGGACGCCCTCCCACCGGCCCTCGGTGTCGTGGACGATGATCGAGTCGATGCTCTGGCTCTTGGGCCGGTTCGACAGGTCGTGGTTGCCGTAGTCGGGATTGCCGTTGGGGTCCTTGAACTCCTCGTACGGCGCCGGGATCCACTCGCACGACACGGTCCTCGGGCACTCCGTCTCGCCCGCGGCCGCCTTGCGCAGCCCCATCCGCTTCAGCTGCGCCGCGTCCGGCCGCAGCCCGGGCTCCGCGGGGAGCGCCACGCGCTGGCCCGCGTCCGTCGTGCGCCGCTCACCGTCGCGGATGACGGCGAACACATCATTGGCATACGTCGCCGCCGTCGCCTCGTCGTCCGCCCCGGAGAAGCGGGCGACCGCGCCGTACCAGTCGGCGGGGTCGGCGCTCAGTGGCCTGCCGAGCTGCTTCTGCGCCGCGGCGAGCAGGGCGGCACCGCCCTCCACATTCGCGGCGGCGTCGGTACGCAGCTCGTCCGCCGACAGACCGGTCAGCTCGGCCGCGCGGGGCAACGTCTTCAGGCGCGCCGGAAGCGCGGACTCCGCCGGCACCTTCGCCCTGGGCGGCGGCATCGGGCGCGACGTGTCGCCCCGCGGGTCCTCGTCGCCCTCGCTGTGGTGCGGGGCCGAGGCCAGGGCGGCGCGGGCGTCGGTCAGGTGCATGGGGCCATAGCCGCCGGTGACACTGGCCGCGCCGCCGTGCGCGTCCCAGCGGGACTGCAGATACGAGACACCGAGCAGCACGCTCCGCGGCACGCGCCACTCATCGGCAGCGGAGGCGAAGGCGCCCTGCAGATCGGTGGCGGACGTCTGCCGGGGAGCACCGGGCGACGGAGCCGCGCCGAGCAGCGGCACCAGCAGCCCGGCCGACGCGAGGGCGCCCGCCGTCCTGAGGGTGCGTCTGCGGGCGGACGGGGCAGGGG
>NZ_WMBF01000072.1:0-20820 GCF_019400875.1 Streptomyces anatolicus
GGTGCCCCCTCACCCCACCGGCACCCTCGCGTGCCCTGTTCCACAGCCCAGGGAGTCCCCCATGCCCCAGGACATCGACTTCTCCATACCGCTGCCCGGTCGCCGCAGCCCCGACCACGCCCGCGCCGAGGCCGAGCACATCGACTGGCCCCGCTCCTTCGGCCTGATCAACAGCGAGGCCGCCGCCGAGCGCCACCGCAAGGGCGGCTACGCCGACCTCGCCGCCCGCTTCTACCCCTCGACCAGCGGCGCCGACCTCGACCTCGGTGTCGACCTGATGTCCTGGTTCTTCCTCTTCGACGACCTCTTCGACGGCCCGCGCGGCGAGGACCCGGTGCAGGCCAAGCAGCTCACGGACGCCGTCGCCGCCGCGCTTAAGGGGCCGCTGCCCGCCTCCGCTCCCCTCATCGCGCACGGCTTCGCCGACGTCTGGCGGCGCAGCTGCCAGGGGATGTCGAAGGAGTGGTGTGCCCGCAGCGCCCAGCACTGGCTCAACTACTTCCAGGGTTACGTCGACGAGGCGCACGCCCGCCGCGACGCCACCCCCTGCGACTCCGCGAGGGAATACCTCGCCATGCGCCGCCACACGATCGGCGTGCAGCCCACCGTCGACCTCGCCGAGGCCACCGGGCACTTCGAGGTGCCGCAGCGGGTCTTCGACAGTGCCGTGATGTCGGCGATGCTGCGGATCGCCGTCGACGTCAACCTCATGCTCAACGACATCGCCTCCCTGGAGAAGGAGGAGGCACGCGGCGAGCGGAACAACATGGTCCTCATCCTGATGCGCGAGCACGGCTGGCCCAAGAGCCGCAGCATCGCCCACATGCAGGACGAGGTGCGCGTACGCCTGGAGGAGTTCCTGCTCCTTGAGAGCATTCTGCCCAAGGTCTGCGACGCCTTCTCCCTCACCGCGGGCGAGCGCGAGGCCGTCGAACGCTACCGCCTGGACGCGGTGCGCCCCGTCATCCGCGGCTCCTACGACTGGCACCGCTCATCGGGACGCTACGACGCCGAGTTCGCGCTGGCCGCCGGCCGTCAGGGGTTCCTCGAAGAACTCGGCTGCGCCCGCTGACAGGCCCCCTCCCCCAGCCCGTCCGTCTATCTCGAGCCAGACCGAGGAGAACCCCATGGCCCAGCAGACCCACCAGACCGAGCAGCAGCAGACCTTCGTCGCGGGCACCGCGCCCGGGGCCGTGCCACTGGTCGGACACGCCTGGCAGATGATGCGCCGTCCGCTGCAGTTCATGTCCTCGCTGGCCAGGCACGGCGACCTGGTGAAGATACGCCTGGGTCCCACCGAGGCCCACGTACCGACCCATCCCGCCCTCCTGCGCCACGTCCTGACCAGCGACAACGAGTACGACAAGGGCGGCATCTTCTACGACCGCGCCCGCGACATCGCCGGCAACGGCCTGGTGACCTGCCCCTACGCCGACCACCGGCGGCAGAGGAGGCTCATGCAGTCGGCGTTCACCCGCCCGCAGCTCAAGCGGTACGCGTCGGCCATGCACGCCGAGATCGAGTCGAGCACGGAACGCTGGAGCGAGGGCCTGGTGGTCGACGCCTTCCCCGAGATGTACGGAATGGCGCTGCGCACCGTGGGCCGCACGCTGTACTCGACGCCGGTCAGCAAGGAACTCGCCGACAGCGTGGAGCGGGCCTTCGACGCCGTACTCAAGGGGCTGTTCCGGCAGATGTTCCTGCCCGCGGTCGTACGCAAGATGCCTGGCCCGGGCAACCGGCGCTACCGCGCCAACCTGGACTACCTGCACCGCACCACCCAGACGCTCATCGACGACTACCGCCGCGACGGCGCCGACCACGACGACCTGCTCTCCGCCCTGCTCGACTCCCGCGACGAGGACGGCGGCAGGCTCGGCGACCGGGAGATCCACGACCAGGTCATCACCGTGATGGCGGCCGGTACCGAGACGGTGGCGGCGACCCTCACCTGGATCTTCTACCTGCTCTCCAAGTACCCCCGGATCGAGCGGGAGCTGTACGCGGAGATCGACGAGGTCCTAGCGGGCCGGGCACCGGAGTTCGACGACGTCGCCCGGCTCCAGCTCACCGACCGCATCATCACCGAGACCCTGCGGCTCTACCCGCCCGCGTGGCTCTTCACCCGGCTGACCTCCACCGAACTGGACGTCGCGGGGCTGCGGCTGCCCGCGCAGAGCACGGTGGTCTTCAGCCCGGCCGCGGTCGCGCTCGACGCGCCCTCCTTCCCCAAGGAGCGCCAGTTCGACCCCGACCGCTGGCTGCCCGACCGGGTGACGCCGCAGGCCCGCCAGTCGTTCATGGCGTTCGGCACCGGCGCCCGCAAGTGCATCGGCGACCTCTACGCCCGCACCGAGGCGACCCTCGCGCTCGCCACCATCCTCAGCAAGTGGCGGGTCACCTGCGAACCGGGCGTCGACGTGCGCCCCGTCCCGCTCGCCACTGTGTACCAGCCGCGCCGCCTGCGCCTGCGGCTGACCGCGCGCACGCCGGGGGCGCGGTGACGGGCACCGATGAAGCGCCGGCCCGGCGAAGCCGGGTCAGTGCGCACCGGAACGGGAGAAGCGCCCTGCTCCGGCCGCCCGGCCCTTCCCATAGGTCTCGGCGGTCAGATGCGAGGTCAGCTTCGCCCAGGTCCGGAAGTCGACCCCGGAAAGCGCTGTGCCTCGTCCAGTACCAGCACGCGAGGCTGTCGCAGCGCGCTCACTAGCATCAGGTCGGCCTCCCCCCGCCCCGCGCGGCAGACGCCCGCCCACCTCCAGGGCGTCCGCGAGCACCCGGCGCAGTTCGGGCACCGTCGGGGTGCACACCGACATGGACCCGACGGACGCTGGCCCGGTACGGCAGTTGGGGCACAGGGCGCACTGCAGCGCGACGTCTTCCTATGGCCGGCATCGCCGTACAGACCCTGGGTGACGACGGTGCCGATGGCTTGGGCGTCGGTATGCGGGCTGGCGGACCCGACGTGTTGAGCGTTCACGGAGTGATCTGGCCTTGGTGCGCGGCTCCTCCTCCGGCCGCGCGACGGCCTGAAGCCCACGCTCTGACCTCAGTTGCGGCGACCTCTTCGATCTTCCGCAGGAGTCGTTCCCGCGCTGATTGGTCGCGGTCCTCATCCGTGAGGAGCCGGTAGCGATGGACTTCCACGCGCAGGCTGGTCCAACTCTCTGCGGCCAGAACCCAGCGGTCGACGTGCTGAAAGACCTGCCGGAACCCGCCGATGAACACAGCCGCTCCGGCCAGGGACGCCGTGACCGCCGCAGGTGCCTGGATCCCGGCGGCGACCACAGTCGCAGCGCCGGTGAGCAGAGCTGTCAGTTCGGTCAGCTGATGGAGCCGCCGGGCTCGGTCGCGCGTTCCCGCGTACCAGGCCAACTCCTCCTCGGCGTAAGCGAGCAGAGCGTCGTGGCCCGTTTCCGGAGCCGGTGGCTGTCGTCTTCGTAGTCTCCGTGGGCGCACTCGCACATGATGCCGAATGCCTGCCGCAGACCGTGGTGAGATGCCAGATCTTGACCGCGCAGCGCTGAGTAGGTGGCTCTGTGTTCAACGGTGGGAGGCCGTTGAGTGCAGGTCAGATGTAACGCTCTTGCGAACGCCACTATGGAGGCGCGCCTGAATTGTGCCGAGACGGCGTGCCAACGGACTCTCCACTCGTCGGGAGCGCCATCGCAGGCTGTCGCGTAGGCCAGCGTCACCTCGAGACTGGGCAGCCGGCGCCCACCAGCCGCGTCGGACAGGGTCGTGGAGGAGTAGTGCGCGGATGTTCATCGCGCTGAACCAGCATGTGGATGTCCGGACATTGTTGTCCGGCGTCCAGTCCCCGACACCGGACAACGCCTGACTTGCAAGATTGGGTCTCGTTGTCCGCGCGAATCGGGAGGTGGTGTGGTGGAGTTGCCGAAGAAAGGCAGCATTCGCTCGCTGCCCGATCTGAGGCGCGACCGGCGGACAAATCCATGCACAAGTTGTGTTCGATCTGACGAGGGGAACTGCGTGAAACGGATTCTGCACTCGCGATCCGGGGCCGGGGCAACAGCAACGATCACAAAGAGGAAAACCATGCGCACTTCCTGCTGGGCACGTGCGGCAACGACTGTGGCTGGGGCCACAGCGCTCGTCGCGGTCGGCACTACCCAGGCATGGGCGGTCGCGCCTGCGGCGTCGGCCGACGCCGACATGGGGGTGCAGGCGGTAGGTTGCGACCCGGACACGAAGGTGAGGCTCAACGCACAAACCCGCGAGGGCAGGTTCGTCGACGCGGTCGGCGGATTCTACAACTGCGACTCTCCCCCCACCGTCGCCTTCACCATCAAGGTCCAGCTCAAGAACGGCATCTTCTGGTCGGACAAGGTGCCAAGGTCGGTCAGGCAGCCGGTCAACACGTCGGCCATCACCACGTTCACCTGCACCGGCCAGGGGAGGAAGACCTACCGGGCGCAGATGACCGGGTACCGCAACAGCGGTGACCTGTGGGTCCGCAACTCGGCGAACATCACGGTCTACTGCCCCTAGACACGGAGCCCGGTGGGCGTCGCACCACGCTCACCGAGCGCACGGCGTGATCCGGCGTGGGTGATCCGGCGTGGGTGAAGTGGCGGGGCGCGCGCACCGCCACAAAGCTACGCCGTCACGGTTCATCGGCGCCCCTGCCCAGGAACCTACAGGGGGTAGCTGCCCACAGGCACACCAGTTCCTCTGGCTGGGGTCTGGCCGGAGGTAGAGCGAGTCGAAGCCGTCAGTGTTGAAGTTGTGGATCACATCGCGGACCCGGTCGTCGCTGATGAACGACACCTCGGCGATCTTCGCCACGAGCATGCCCTGTGCGGACAGCAGCACCATCTGGGCCCGCCGCCAGGTCACCACCGCCCCGGTCCCCCTGCGGATGATCCGCAGCAGTCGCCGCCCCTCATCCTCATCGATCTCGCGGACATGTACTCGTTCTGCCACCCGGACAGGATGACGGCCGCGCGCCGCCCCGCACAGCATTCGAACTGCGCGTCCCATTGTGACTGAGTGTCCTCGCTGGCCGGCATCTCCGCGTCTCACCGCCGGGATGGCCCGCCGGTAGAGTCGGTCCGAGGAGAGTGCTGATCTGGGGGGGCTCATGACGGCGACGAATGCACCGCCCATCATCTTCGTACACGGGACGCGGTTCAACGCGGGGCAGTGGAGCCCACAGCTCGCAGCACTCCAAGAGGACTTCCAGGTAGCCGCTGTTGACCTACCGGGCCACGGCGCCCGCTCTGCTCAACCCTGGAGCCTGAAAGCGGCGACGGAGATCATCGCTTCCGCGGTGGACTCGCTCGACAGCGGACCGGCTCTGATCGTCGGGCACTCGCTCGGCGGATACGCCTCGCTGGAGTTCGCGCGGCGCTGCCCCGAGCAGCTGCGGGGGCTGGTTCTTGCTGGGGCCAGCGCCTCAACTCGTGGCCCGTGGGCAACGCCGTATCGGTGGGTCGCCGGACTCGTCCCTCGCCTACCGGCGGACCGGCTGGCCCGGTGGAACGACCGGCTGCTGCGCCGGCTCTATCCTCCCGAGGTGGTGGAGGCGACCATCCGCTCTGGCTACGCCTTCCACACCCTGCCAGCCGCCTGGGGCGAAGTGCTGGGCCGCTTTGACGCGGGTGCGATGCGTCATGTGGCGGCTCCCGTGCTCATCTTGAACGGCGAGAAGGACGCCGTCTTCCGGTCCGGCGAGATGGACTTCGCCCGAGCGCATCCGCACGCCCGAGTCGAATTGATCCCGCGGGCAAGACATCTCGCGAACTTCGACGATCCAGATGCCTTTACCGATGCCGTCCGCCGCTTCGCCCGGCAGCTACCTGTTCGCAACTGAGCGCGCCAGAGTCGGGTCCAGGCGGGGACGTTCACAGGCGAAAGCCTCGGCTTCGGAACGGGTTTCTCACAGCAGTTCCAGCACGCGTGTCGCCCTCTTCGCCTGCGGGGCTTTACGGCGGCGGGCGTAGGCGTGGCACTGGACTCACCCTCAGCGGGACTCCCGGCGCAGCCGCAGCCAACCTGCATGTCTTTGTGCTGCTCGTAGGCCGACCGGTCGTCTTCTGGCGTCCTGGCTGCGAATACTGCATCCGACTGCGCATGCGGCTGGGCCGTAGCGCCCGACAGGCGCACTGGGTCAACATCTGGCGCGACCCGGCTGGAGCCGCAACATCAGGACGCAGTCGAGGTGAAAAAGGCAAGCTGAGCGCGTCCAGCGCTGCCCTCGGCCGTCGTTGGCACCGCACGAGTCGGCCCCGCTCTCGTTCGAGAACGGGGCCCTGTAGGAAGACCACTTCTGTCCTGCCGACCGGACACGTATCCGCCGTGCCGACCTGCGGTCATCGCCGCGCCGGTCCGCGGACATCGCCGCCTCGCCCGTCTCAACTCACGGCGGCCCATAGGCAATACCTTGCTCGGGTTAGTTCCACATGTCATGGTCGGTCGGTGCTCTCCCCCTGAGTCTGCCCAGCCCGCCGCAGGCACAGGAAGTACCCGGTCCTACCCCTCCGTCGGATGGGAGTGCGGTTCTCCGTGGCAGATTTACCCTCTGGGTTCGAGCAATTACTCTCAAGTCAGCCGCACCTGTCCGAGCATGCCTTTGACGCCGTGGAGTTCGGCCTAGACCATGAACTCCTGAGCGCCGTCGAAGGGTTGGCCAAGGAGCTCGGCACCACGGCGCCCGTGGTATTGCAGGCGGCATACGAGGTACTGCTCCACCGGCTCGGCCGGGGCGACGGCCTGCCGGGTGACGATCCATCGTTCGCCGACGTGGTGACGCGGGTACGCGACCGGGCCGCCCGCGCGGTGGATTCGCAGGACCGCCCCTCCCGGCCGCGCGGCCCACTGACCGCGCACCCCGCACTCGCCGAGCGGTTCGTGCGGGTCATACGGCAGGTCGTGGCCGAGCCCGGCCGGCCGGCGGGGGCGGTACGGGTGTTGTTGGCGCTGGTGGGCCGGCGCGAGGTCGAGATGTGGGAGCGGAGCTATCCCGGGTTCGCCGAGGTGTGGCCGCTGACCCCGTTGCAGTCGGGGCTGCTCTTCCATACGTACCTGGACGACGCCTCGCGGGATGCCTACCAGATGCAGTTCGTCCTCCATCTGCGCGGACCGGTGGACGGGGCGCGGATGCGGGTGGCCGGGCAGGCGCTGCTCGACCGGCACGCCAATCTCCGAACGGCCTTCGTGGCGGGAGCAGACGGGGAATCGGTGCAGGTGGTCGTCGACGGGATCGAGCTGCCGTGGTGCGAGCTGGATCTGACCGGGCGGGGGCCGGCGGACGCCGGGCCGGATGCGGCGCTCGAGGCCTTCCTGGCCGAGGACCTCCGGGACCACTTCGATGTGACGGTGCCGCCCGCGCTGCGGATGGCGCTGGTCAAGGTGGCAGCCGAGCGGTTCGCACTCGTACTGACGGCCCATCATGTTCTTTTCGACAGCGCGTCGTTACCGCTCCTCGTGCAGGATCTGCTGTGCCTTTACGAGTCCCGCGGTGACGCCGCGGCGCTTCCGCGCGTGCCGGAATTCCGAGACTTCCTCGTGTGGTTGTCCGGACAGGACCGGCAGGCGGCGGCCCGGGTGTGGGCCGAGGAGCTGTCGGGAGCCGAGGAGCCGACGCTCCTTGCTCCCGTTACCGGAACCGATTCCTCGGCGGCCGGCCGGAAGGCCTCGGGGGTCGGCGAAGCCGTGGTGCCGCTGAGCAGCGATACGGCGCGTGACCTGGCGGGGCTGGCCGCCGCATCGGGGGTCTCCCTGGACACCGTGGTGCAGGGGGCGTGGGCACTGCTGCTCGGGGCGCTGGCCGGGCAGCGGGATGTGGTGTTCGGCACGACCGTGTCCGGGCGGCCGGCAGCGGTGCCCCAAGTGGCCTCGATGGCCGGGCTCTTCGTCAATACCCTTCCGGTACGGGTCCGGCTCGCGCCCACGGACACCGTGGCCGACCTGCTGCGCGGAATGCGGGAGCGGCAGACGGCGCTCCGCGACCACTACTGCGGCCTCGCGGACATCCACCGGGCCACCGGCACGAACGTCCTGTTCGACACCCTGGTGACGACCGAGTCCTACGATGGATACGAAGGAGCAAGGCGCCGCGCCGATGACGGCACCGCCATTCAGATCACCGGTCTCCGTTCGTCCGCCGGCACCCACTACCCGCTCACGGTGACCGTCACCGCCGCCCCCCGGCTTCGGGTGACCGTGCAGTACCAGCGTCACCTCTTCGACCGCGACGCCGCGGAAGCCGTCGCCCAGCGACTCGCACGCATCGCCGAGCAGATCGCCGCGGACCCCGGCGCGCTCGTCGGCCGTCTGGATCTGCTCAGCCCCGAAGAGCGCGAACAGCTCCTGACCGGGCACAACGACACGGCCGTACCGGTCGAGGCCGGTACCTTCCCCGCGCTCTTCGAGCGGCGGGCCGCCGCGACACCCGACGCGGTGACCCTCGTATGCGGCGACGCGTCGCTGACGTACCGGGACCTCGACGCGCGCGCGAACCGGCTCGCGCGCGAGCTGATCCGGCGCGGCGTGCGGGCGGAGACGGTGGTGGCGGTGTCCATGCGGCGCTCGCCCGACCTGGTGGTGGCCTATCTGGCCGTGCTGAAGGCCGGCGGCATCTATCTGCCGGTCGACGCCGCCCTCCCGGCGGACCGGATCGCGTACATGCTCGCGGACTCCGCTGCCCGCCTCGTCCTCGCGGACTCCGCTACCGCGCCCAACCTGCCCGACCTGGCCGTGCCCCTGCTGCAGCCGGACGACCCCGTCACCGCCGAGGGGCTGACACGGCTCGATGGCGCCCCCGTGACCGATGAGGAGCGGGACGGCGGGCCATTGGCCGTCGAACGCGCCGCGTATGTGATCTACACGTCGGGTTCGACCGGCCGGCCGAAGGGCGTGGCCGTCACCCATCTCGGGGTGGCCGGTCTGGTCGAGACGCAGCGCTCCCGGCTCGGGCTGACCGCCGCCAGCCGTGTGCTGCAGTTCGCCTCGCCGAGCTTCGACGTCTCGGTCTACGAGATGTGCATGACGCTGCTGACGGACGCCACACTGGTCCTGGCCCCCCAGGAGCGACTGGCCCCCGGCCGACCACTGATCGACACGCTCACGGAGCAGCGGGTGACCCATGTCTTCCTGCCGCCCGCCGTCCTCGGAGCGCTGCCGCCCGGCACGCTGCCGGGCGTGGTCTCCCTCGCCGTGGGCGGCGACGCGGCCACGCCGGACCTGGTGTCGGGATGGTCCGAGGGCCGGGACATGGTCAATGCCTTCGGGCCGACCGAGACCACGGCGATCGTGACCTTCAGCGATTCGCTGACCGCCGACGGCCGCACCCCGCCCATCGGCCGGCCCATCGCCCACACCCGGATGTACGTCCTGGACGACGCGCTGCGCCCGGTGCCCACCGGCGTGGCGGGCGAGCTGTACGTGGCGGGTGACTCGCTCGCACGCGGCTACCTCGGCCGGCCGGGCCTGACCGCCGGGCGCTTCGTGGCCTGCCCGTTCGGCGCGCCCGGCCACCGGATGTACCGCACCGGCGACATCGTCACCTGGCGATCCGACGGCCAGCTGGTGTTCCACGGCCGCACCGACGACCAGGTCAAAGTGCGCGGATTCCGCATCGAGCTCGGCGAAGTCCAGGCTGTGCTGGGTGAGCATCCGAGTGTGGCGCGGGCGGTCGTCGTCTGCCATGAGCAGGGCGGCGACCGGCGCCTGGTGGGTTATGCCGTCCCCGTCGGGGGCGACTGCCTGCCCTCCCCCGCCGAGCTGCGGGCCTTCATGGCCGAACGGCTGCCCGACTACATGGTCCCGTCGGCGGTGGTGGCGCTCCCCGAAGTGCCGCTGAACGCGAACGGGAAGCTGAACCGGCGTGCGTTGCCTGCGCCGGACTTCGTCTCCGGGGCTGCCGGCCGTGCTCCGCGCACGCTGCGGGAGGAGCTGCTGTGCGAGCTGTTCGCCCAGGTCCTCGACGTCGGCCGGGTCGGCGTCGATGACGGCTTCTTCGATCTGGGCGGTCACTCGCTGCTCGCGACGAAACTGATCAGCCGGATCCGCGGCACACTGGGTGCCGAGATCGACGTACGGACGCTGTTTGCCCACCCGACCGTGGCGGCTCTCGCTCCGCACCTCGACACCGACGCCGCCCGCAGCCGGGTGCCGCTGACGCGGGCCGCCGAGCGACCCGATCGGCTGCCGCTCTCCTTCGCCCAGCAGCGCCTGTGGTTCCTGCACCAGCTCGAAGGCCCCTCGGCGACGTACAACATGCCGTTCGTCCTGCGGCTCAGCGGCGACCTGGACGTATCCGCGCTGGCAGCGGCGGTCAATGACCTCCTGGCCCGCCACGAGGCCCTGCGCACCACGTTCCCCGAGGTCGACGGCAAGCCGTTCCAGCACGTCCGTGATCCCGAGCAGGCCACTGTCACCCTGGTCCCGCAGCAGACCACCGCGGGGGATGCGCTGGCCGAGGCCAGCCGGCACACCTTCGATCTGGCGACCGAGATTCCGGTCCACTCCCGGCTGTTCACCACGGCGCCGCGCGAGTGGGTGCTGGTCCTGGTGATCCATCACATCGCGGCCGACGGCTGGTCGCTGGCACCACTGGCCCGGGACCTGGCCGCCGCGTACGGCGCGCGCGCCCGGGGTGAGCAGCCGCAGTGGACGCCGCTGCCACTGCAGTACGCCGATTACACCCTCTGGCAGCGAAAACTCCTCGGCGACCCCGATGACCCCGACAGCCTCTACAGCCGCCAACTCACCTACTGGACCGACCAGCTCGACGGACTGCCCGAACGAGTCACCCTCCCCGGCGACCGGCCACGTCCTGCCGTGCTCGACCACAGCGGCGACCTGCTCCATGTCACCTTCGGCCCCGAGCTGCACCGGGGCGTGACCGAACTGGCCAGGGTCTCGGGCGCGACACCCTTCATGGTGCTGCAGGCCACGATGGCCGCGTTGCTCACTCGGCTCGGCGCCGGAACGGACATCGCTGTCGGCAGCGGCCTCGCAGGACGCACCGACGAGCACCTCAACGACCTCATCGGCCACTTCGTGAACATGCTCGTGCTGCGCACGGACACCTCCGGCGACCCGACCTTCGCCGACCTCCTCGACCAGGTGCGCACGTCCAGCCTGGCCGCCTACAGCCACCAGGACATCCCCTTCGAGGCTTTGGTGGAGAAGCTCAACCCGCAACGATCCGCCTCCCACCACCCGCTTTTCCAGATCGCGCTCGCCCTGCAGAACAACGAACAGGCCCACTTCGACCTGCCCGGCCTCCGAGTGCAGGCTGACGCGGGCGCCACCGGCACGGCCCGCTTCGATATCTTCCTCAGTCTCGAGGAGACCTTCGAAGACCACCGGCCCGCCGGCATCCGTATCGCTGCCGAATACTCCACCGAGCTGTTCGACGCCGGCACCATCGAGACCGTGATCGCCCGCTGGGAGCGGCTGCTGACCGCTGCGGTCGCCGACCCCTCCCGCCGCATCAGCGACGCAGATCTGCTCACCGAGCAGGAGCGTGGTGAACTCTTTGTCGCTCACCATTCCCAGGAGAGCCGGGAGGTCGAACCGGCCACGTTCCCGGAAATGTTCGCCGCCCGTGTGCGGGCAGCTCCACAGGCACTCGCGGTCGAGTCGGAGCACACCACCTGGACCTACGCGGAGCTGAACGCGCGGGCGAACCGCATCGCCCACTGGCTGATCGCCCAGGGCATCGGCCCCGAACAGCCGGTCGGCGTCGCGATGCCCCGCTGCCCCGAACAGGTGGCGATCGCGCTCGGCATCATGAAAGCAGGCGCCGCATACCTGCCCGTCGACCTGGAATACCCCGCCGACCGCATCGCCTACATGGTCGGCGACGCCATCCCCGCAGCGATCCTGACCACCGCCAAGTCGGCGGGCGAGCTGCCCGAGGGCCTGGACACGCATGTCGTCGCGGTGGACACCGCCGAGACACAGCACGCCTGGGCGCACAGTCCAGAGCACGACCCCGGCACCGAGCTGATACCGGCCCACCCGATGTACGTGATCTACACGTCGGGCTCGACCGGTCGCCCCAAGGGCGTGACTGTCACGCATGCCGGTCTGGCCGCGCTCAGCGCCACCACCCGCGAACGAATGGCGCTGGACACCGACTCCCGCGTCCTGCAAGTGGCCTCACCCAGCTTCGACGCGGCGTTCTGGGAGCTGGTGCAGACCCTGACCATCGGGGGCACGCTCGTGGTGCCGCGCCAGCGCCGTCTAGTCGGCGACGACCTCTACCGCACCCTGGCCCAGCGGCACATCACCCACGTGATGCTGCCACCCAGTGTCGTCGCGACGCTGCCGGAGGAGGGCGCGCACGCCCTGACCGGCCTACGGGTCCTGACCGTGGGCGGCGAAGCATGCCCACCGGGCCTGGCCGCCAACTGGGCACCGGGACGGCGTCTGATCAATGCCTACGGGCCCGCTGAGACGACGGTGTGCGGCACCATCAGCGCCCCGCTCACCTCCGACCATGTCCCGATCGGCACTGCCGTGGCGGACAACGGGGTGCGGGTCCTGGACCATCGCCTCACCCTGGTACCGCCCGGCACACCAGGTGAGCTCTATATCGCCGGGCCCAGCCTCGCACGCGGCTACCTCAACCAGCCCGCGCTGACCGCCGAGCGGTTCGTCGCCGACCCGTACGGCCCGCCCGGCCGCCGCATGTACCGCACCGGCGACATCGTCCGCAGAGGCACCGACGGCCAACTGGAATACCTCGGCCGCACCGACGACCAGGTCAAACTGCGCGGCCTGCGCATCGAGCCAGGCGAGGTCGAGGCGGTGCTCGCCGGACACCCCGCCATCGCCCAGGCGGTCGTCGTCTGCCATGAGCAGGGCGGCGACTGGCGCCTGGTGGGCTACGTGGTGCCCATCGAGGGCGACGGCCTGCCCGCCCTCGCGGAACTGCGCCACTTCGCTGCGGCGCGGCTGCCCGACTTCATGGTCCCCGCCGCGTTCGTCCTCCTGGACGAGCTGCCTCTGACCGCCAACGGGAAGCTGGACCGGCGGGCGCTTCCCGCGCCCGACTTTGCTGCCCGGGACGCCGGCCGTGCTCCGCGCACGCTGCGGGAGGAGCTGCTGTGCGAGCTGTTCGCCCAGGTCCTCGACGTCGGCCGGGTCGGCGTCGATGACGGCTTCTTCGACCTGGGCGGTCACTCGCTGCTCGCGACGAAGCTGATCAGCCGCGTCCGCACCACGCTGGGCGCGGAGATCGAATTGCGCACCCTGTTCGCCCACCCGACCGTGGCCGCGCTGGCCCCGCACCTCGACACCGGCACCAGCACTCACCACTCGGCACCGCTGACGCGGGCTGCCGAGCGGCCGGAGCGGCTGCCGCTGTCTTTCGCCCAGCAGCGCCTGTGGTTCCTGCACCAGCTCGAGGGCCCTTCGGCGACGTACAACATGCCGTTCGTGCTGCGGCTGAGCGGTGATCTCGACGTGTCCGTCCTGGAGGCGTCGATCAATGATCTGCTGGCGCGCCACGAGAGCCTGCGCACCACGTTCCCCGAGATCGGTGGCAAGCCGTACCAGGACATCCTGGAGCCCGAACAGGCCAGGATCACCCTGACTCCGCAGCAGACCAGCACGCTCACCGCCGCCCTGACCGAGGCCACCCGGCGCACCTTCGACATAGCGCGCGAGATCCCGCTCCACGCCCAGCTGTTCGGGACGGCGGCGGGCGAGTGGACGCTCGTGCTGGTGATGCATCACATCGCGGCCGACGGCTGGTCGCTTGCACCACTGGCGCGAGATCTGGCCACCGCGTACGGCGCGCGCGCCCGGGGTGAGCAGCCGCAGTGGACCCCGCTGCCACTGCAGTACGCCGACTACACCCTCTGGCAGCGAAAACTCCTCGGCGACCCCGATGACCCCGACAGCCTCTACAGCCGCCAACTCACCTACTGGACCGACCAGCTCGACGGACTGCCCGAACGAGTCACCCTCCCCGGCGACCGGCCGCGTCCCGCCGTGCTCGACCACAGCGGCGACCTGCTCCACTTCACGCTCAGCCCCGTACTGCACCAAGGCGTGACCGACCTGGCCCGCACCTCCGGCACCACACCGTTCATGGTGCTGCAGGCCACCATGGCCGCCTTGCTGACCCGGCTCGGCACGGGCACCGACATCGCCATCGGCAGCGGCATCGCGGGACGTACCGACGAGGGACTGAAAGATCTCGTCGGCCACTTCGTGAACATGCTCGTCCTGCGCACCGACACCTCCGGCGACCCGACCTTCACCGACCTTCTCGATCAGGTACGTACCACCAGCCTCGCCGCCTACAGCCACCAAGACGTCCCCTTCGAAGCGCTGGTCGAGGCGCTCAACCCTCAGCGCTCCACCTCCCACCACCCGCTTTTCCAGATCGCGCTCGCCCTGCAGAACAACGAACAGGCCCACTTCGACCTGCCCGGCCTCCGAGTCCAGGAGCACGTCAGCGGCACCGGAACCGCCCGTTTCGACCTCTACTTCAGTCTCAACGAGACCTTCGAAGACCACCGGCCCGCCGGCATCCGCATCGCTGCCGAGTACTCCACCGAGCTGTTCGACGCCGGCACCATCGAGACCCTGATCGCCCGCTGGGAGCGGCTGCTGACCGCTGCGGTCGCCGACCCCTCCCGCCGCATCAGCGACGCAGACCTGCTCACGCAGAAAGAGCGAGGCGAGCTCCTTGCCGCCGAGTGCGCCGTAACCACCCAAGAAGTCGAACCGGCCACGTTCCCGGACATGTTCGCCGCCCGCGTGCGGGCAGCTCCACAGGCACTCGCGGTCGAGTCGGAGCACACCACCTGGACCTACGCGGAGCTGAACGCGCGGGCGAACCGCATCGCCCACTGGCTGATCGCCCAGGGCATCGGCCCCGAACAGCCGGTCGGCGCCGCGATGCCCCCCTGCCCGGAACAGGTCGCGATCGCGCTCGGCATCATGAAAGCAGGCGCCGCATACCTCCCCGTCGACCTGGAGTACCCCGCCGACCGCATCACCTACATGATCGACGATGCGGCCCCCGCAGCCATCCTGACCACCACCGAATCCGCGCACCACCTGCCCACAGGACCGGCCACACACGTCATCGCGGTCGACACGGCCCACATAAGGCACGCCTGGGCGCACAGCCCTGACCACGACCCTGACACCGAACTCACCCCCGCCCACCCGATGTACGTGATCTACACGTCGGGCTCGACCGGTCGCCCCAAGGGCGTGACGGTCACGCACGCCGGTCTGGCCGCGCTCAGCGCCACCACCCGCGAACGAATGGCGCTGGACACCGACTCCCGCGTCCTGCAGGTGGCCTCACCCAGCTTCGACGCGGCATTCTGGGAGCTGGTGCAGACCCTGACCATCGGAGCCGCACTGGTCGTACCAAGTCAGCGCCGCCTCATCGGCGACGACCTCTACCGCACCCTCGCCCAGCGGCACATCACCCACGTGACGCTGCCACCCAGCGTCGCCGCAACACTCCCCCCGGAAGCCCCGCACACCCTGACCGACCTGCGCGTGCTGACCGTGGGCGGTGAAGCGTGCCCACCAGGACTCCCCGCGCGGTGGGCGGCGCCGGGCCGCCGCTTCATCAATGGTTACGGGCCCGCCGAGACGACGGTGTGCGGCAGCATCAGCGCCCCGCTCACCTCCGGCCACGTCCCGATCGGCACCGCCGTGGCCGACAACCGGGTCCGCGTCCTGGACCACCGCCTCATCCCGGTGCCGCCCGGCACACCGGGTGAGCTCTACATCGCCGGGCCCAGCCTGGCCCGCGGCTACCTCAACCAGCCCGCACTCACCGCCGAACGCTTCCTCCCCGACCCCTACGGCCCGCCCGGCCGCCGCATGTACCGCACCGGCGACATCGTCCGCCGAGGCACCGACGGCCAACTGGAATACCTCGGCCGCACCGACGACCAGGTCAAACTGCACGGCCTGCGCATCGAGCCGGGCGAGGTCGAGGCGGTGCTCGCCGAACACCCCGGCATCGCCCAGGCGGTCGTGGTCGTAGCCGAGAACCGCGGGGCCGCGCAGCTGGTGGGCTACGTGGTGCCCGCGGCCACGCAGCCGGCCGGGACCGGGGACCTCGACATCACCGCCGGAGTCTCCACCGGCGAACTACGCCGTTTCGCCGCAGCGCGGCTGCCCGACTTCATGGTCCCCGCCACGTTCGTCCTCCTGGACGAGCTGCCCCTGAACCCGAACGGCAAGCTGGACCGCGCAGCGCTGCCCGCGCCGCGGTTCACCGGCGGCGCGTACCGGGCTCCACGCACCGAGGCCGAGCGCATCCTGGCCGCCGCATACGCGGAGGTGCTGGGAGTGGAGCGGATCGGCGGCGACGATGACTTCTTCGCCGTCGGCGGCGACAGCATCCGCTCCATCCAGGTGGTCTCGCGCGCCCGCGCGCACGGTGTCGAGATCACGCCGCGGCAGATCTTCGAGCAGCGCACGGTGGCCAGGCTGGCAGCGGCGGCGTCACGTGCCCCGGCGGGCGCGGCGCTGCAGGAGTTCGACGGCGGCGGGGTGGGGTCCATGCCGCTGCCGCCGATCGCCCGGCACGTCCGCGAACTCGGCGGCGACTGGGAGCGGTTCGCCATGTTCGCGCTGGCCGAGCTGCCTGCCGGCATCGACGGTGCCGGACTTGCCACCGCCCTGGCCGCTGTCCTCGACCACCACGACATACTGCGCTCCTCCCTGGAGTCCACCGGCGACGGGATCCTGCGGGTCGCGAAGGCGGGCTCGGTGGACGCCGCCGCGCTGCTCCGCCGCGTCGCCTGCGACGGCCGCTGGGACGCCCGGTGGCAGCGCGCCGCCCAGGCCGAACTCGACGCCGCTTCAGGGCGGTTGGACCCCGCGGCCGGGGTGATGGTCCAAGCCGTGTGGTTCGACCCGGCGCCCGGTGGCGGCGCGGGCCGGCTCCTCCTCGTACTCCACCATCTGGTGGTGGACGGGGTGTCCTGGCGCATCCTGCTGCCGGATCTCGCCGCTGCCTGGTCCGCAATCCACGCGGACGCGCCCCCGGCCCTCGCGGCGGTGACGACCTCCGCGCGACGCTGGGCGCACGCGCTCGAGGCGGAGGCGGCCGACGAGGCCAGAACCCGGGAACTGCCGCTGTGGCACTCCGTCCTGGACGGTCCTGACCCGGTGCTCGGCACCCGGCGGCTCGACCCCGCGGTGGACCGGATGGACACCGTGGACACCGTATGCGTGCGGCTTTCGGCACCGGTCACCGACGCGCTCCTCACCGCGCTGCCCGCGGCGTTCCGCTGCGGCCCCCGGGACGGGCTGCTCGCGGCCCTCGCGGTGGCTGTCGCCCGCAGGCGGGCGGCGCGCGGAACAGGCGAGCCGCCGCTGCCGTCCGTGCTGCTCGGGGTCGAGGGGCACGGCCGCGAGGAGAACATCGTGCCCGGGGCAGATCTGTCGCGTACGGTCGGCTGGTTCACCAGCCTGTTCCCCGTACGCCTCGACCTGACGGGGTGCGATCTCGACGAGGTGCGCGCCGGCGGGCCGGCCGCGGGAGATCTCCTCAAGTCCGTCAAGGAACAGCTCCTCGCCCTACCGGACCACGGCATCGGCTTCGGGCTGCTGCGGCATCTGAACCCGGATACCGCCGCGGAACTGCGGCGGTATCCCGCGCCGCAGATCGAACTCAACTACCACGGCCGCTTCTCCGCCGCCGACATGCCCGAGCACCTGCGCGGCCTCGGCTTCCACGACATCACCGCCGGCTCGGGGCTGACGACACCGGCGAACGGCATGCCCGCGCTGGCCCCGCTGCACATCGAGGCGCTCGCGGCCGACACCGCCGAGGGGCCGCGGCTGGAGGCCGAGTGGAGCTTTCCCGCCGGTGTACTCCCGCGCGAGGAGGCGCAGCGGCTGGCCGAGGAGTGGTGTGCGGCCATGGAGGGCCTGGCCCGGCACGCCGTCGCTCCCGGCGCGGGCGGGCTCACTCCGTCGGATGTGCCGCTGGTGGCGGCGGGGCAGCGCGAGATCGAGCAGTGGGGGCGGCAGTGCCCCGGTCTCGCGGAGGTGTGGCCGCTGACCCCCCTGCAGTCCGGCTTCCTCTTCCACGCGCTCCTCGCCGACGCGTCCTTCGACGCCTATCAGATGCAGCTGGTCCTTCACCTGCGCGGCCCCGTGGATCCGGCACGGATGCGTACGGCAGGGCAGGCGCTCCTCGACCGGTACCCCAATCTGCGGGCCGCCTTCGTGCCCGGCACGGCCGGGGACCCGGTGCAGCTGGTGGCCCACGACGTGGAGCTGCCCTGGCGGCACGCCGATGCGACCGGCCTGGACGAGGCCGGGCGGGCCGCGGCCGTCGAGCGGTTCGCGGCGGCGGAACGGGAGAGCCGCTTCGACCCGGCCGTCCCGCCGCTCCTGCGCCTTGGCCTGGTGAGCCTGGGCCAGGACCGGTCGGAACTCGTCCTGACGGCACACCATCTGCTGTTCGACGGCTGGTCGTTCCCGCTCCTCATCGAGGACCTGCTGCGCCTTTACGGCTCCGCGGGGGACGCCTCCGGACTGCGGCGGGCGCCCGAATACCGGGACTTCCTGCGCTGGCTGTCCCAGCAGGACGAGGAGGCGGCTGCCCGCGCCTGGGCCGCGGAGCTCGACGGCGTGGACGGGCCGACGCTGCTGGCCGCGCCCGGCACCGCTACGGCCGAGAAGACCGCACCGGCAGCCGCCCGCTACGGGCACGTCGAGGTGCCGCTCGGCCCGGACACCGCCGACGCGCTGTCCCGGCAGGCGGCCAGGCTCGGGATCACCCTCAACACCCTGGTGCAGGGCGCCTGGGGAATGCTGCTCGCCGGCCGCACCGGACGGCAGGACGTGGTGTTCGGCGCGACGGTCTCAGGACGCCCGGCCGGAGTGCCGGAGGTGGACACGATGGTCGGCCTGTTCGCCAACACCATCCCGGTCCGGGTGCGCTGCGCCCCCGGCACCACCGTCGCCCAGCTCCTCACCGATCTGCAGCACCGCCAGGCCCGGCTCCTCGATCACCACCATTACGGCCTGCCCGGCGTCCACCGGGCCACCGGCACGAGCGTCCTGTTCGACACGCTCGTGGCCTTCGACTCGTATCCCGTGGACCGGATCGGTCTCACCGACGCGCACGCCACCGCGGGCATCGAGATCACCGGCCTGCGCCCGCTGACCACCACCCACTACCCACTGACCCTGAACGCCGCCCTCGCCCCGCACCTGCGCCTGACACTGGAGCACCGGCAGGACGTCCTCGACCGCGGCACGGTCCAGCGGATCGCGGACAGCCTCCAGCGGATCCTCGCGCAACTCGCCGACGACCCCGGCGTCCTGGTCGGGCGGACGGCCGTGCTCGGCCCTGCCGAGCGGGACAGGGTGCTGCGCCAATTCAACGACACCGGGGTGCCCCTCCCTGGCGTGACCGTGCCCGGCCTCATCGAGCGGCAGGCGGCCCGCACCCCGGACGCGACCGCCGTGGAGCACGGCGCCCGTACGCTGACCTACCGGGAGCTGGACGGGCGCGCCGACCGGCTCGCCCGGGAGCTGATCGCGCGCGGGGTCGGCCCAGAGACCGTCGTCGCCGTGTCGCTGCCCCGCTCGGCGGATCTGGTGGTCGCCCTGCTCGCCGTGCTCAAGGCCGGCGGCGCCTATCTGCCGGTCGACCCGCGCTACCCGGGCGCGCGCCTGGCGCACATCCTGGCCGACGCGCGGCCGGTGCTGCTGCTCACCGACACGGAGCGCCTCGGCTCCCTGCCGCGCACCGAGCTGCCCCGCCTCCTGCTGGACACCTTGGCGCCGACCGGTGCCGAGGCCGCGCGCGCGGAGCGGGAGCTGAGCGGTGCCAACGCGGCCTACGTGATGTACACATCGGGCTCGACCGGCGTGCCCAAGGGCGTCACCGTCACCCACGAGGGCGTCGTGGGCGGTGTGCTCCGGCTCGCCGAGCGCACCGGCATCACGGCGGGCACCCGCACGCTCGCGGGCACCTCGGTCAACTTCGACGTCTCCGTGTTCGAGATGGTCACCACCCTCGCCCACGGCGGCACCGTCGAGGTCGTCCGCGATGTGCTCGTCCTCGGCGAGCGCGACGGCTGGCGCGGCGGGGTCATCTCCAGTGTGCCCTCGGTCTTCGCCGAGCTCCTCGACCGGGCCGGCGGCCGCATCGCCGCCGACACGGTGGTGTTCGCCGGTGAGGCGCTGCCCGCGTCCCTGGTGCGCCGCGTGCGCGACACCCTGCCCGGCATCCGCGTCGTCAACGCCTACGGCCAGACCGAGTCGTTCTACGCCACCACCCACGCCCTGGCACCGGACGAGGAGCCCACGGCGAGCGCCCCGATCGGTGTCCCGCTCGGAAACATGCGCTGCTACGTCCTCGGCCCGGCCCTCGAACCGCTGCCGGTGGGCGTGGTCGGTGACCTGTACGTCGCGGGCAACATCGGCCGCGGCTACCACGGGCGGGCGGGTCTGACGGCGGAGCGGTTCGTGGCCGACCCGTACGCTCCGGGACCGGGCGCGCGCATGTACCGCACCGGCGACCTGGCCCGCTGGAACGACCAGGGGGTCCTGGAGTACGCGGGCCGCGGCGACGCCCAGGTGAAGATCCGCGGCTTCCGTGTCGAGCCCGGCGAGATCGAGGCCTGCCTGACCGCCCATCCCGGCGTCGACCAGGCCGTCGTACTCCCCCATGGCACCGACGGTGCCCGGCGGCTGGCCGCCTACGTCGTACCCGTCGCGGCCGGCACCGCGCCGCCCCCCGACCAGCTGCGGCACTTCGTGGCCGAGCGGCTGCCCGACTACATGGTCCCCGGCGTCCTCGTCCCCCTCGACCGCCTCCCCCTCACACCC